>JBFFPW010000296.1:0-2841 GCA_041573815.1 Desulfuromonadales bacterium | reverse complement strand
TTAATGGTCAATTCCTGGATATAAGTTAAAGCTCCTTTACCACGGACCTCTATCTCACCCATATGCGAGACATCGAACAGGCCGGCGGCGTTGCGTACGGCCAGGTGCTCATCAATAACACCACTGTACTGCACTGGCATATCCCAACCACCAAAATCAACCATCCGGGCGCCAAGATCACGATGCGCTTTATTTAACGGTGTCCTTTTCAATGGAAAACTCCTGTGAATTATTCATAAGTATCAGGTACTTGCATGACAATATATTAAGTATTTTCGATCGAAGAAAGAGAGTAGTCGAACTGCTCACAAAAATGCCTTACAAAGCGAGCTTTCACCTCTTTCATATCAACAGATTGCTCCAACACTTGTTGCATTGAAGTTACAGACTCTGTCGGCTTGCCGCAAGGAACAATCATATCAAAAGTTGACAAACTATTGTTAACATTCAGCGCAATTCCGTGCGAAGAAACCCACTTTTTTACGGCAATACCGAAACTGGCAATCTTGCTGCCATTAACCCAGAGACCCGGTTCACCCTCATGAAATTCGGCAACGAAATCAAATTCAGCCAGAGTCAGGGCTAATGCCTGTAAAAAGGTTTGTGAATACCAGCGCAGGTCCTTCTTCTTCAACCGGACGATCGGATAAGCGACCATTTGCCCCGGTTCATGTGCTGTGGCATAACCGCCGCGATTGATGTGGTGCAGGTCAACTCCACCATGCAGCACCTCTTCTTCGCTACAGCGCAGATCTTCATCGCCCCCACGTAAACCGAGAGTGACAACAGGAGGATGTTCGACCAGAACGAGGATATCCGGCACTTCATCCTTAATTCTTAAGAGCTGCAACTCCTGCTGCCTGACAAGAGCCTCATTGTACTCAACGAGTCCCCAGTCCTGCACCTGAAGGGAAGTCTGTTTCATGTACCAATCCCAGCCATGCAGAGGTATTTCACTTCAATATAGTCCTCGATGCCGTATTTCGATCCTTCACGACCGTTCCCCGATTCCTTCATACCGCCAAACGGAGCAACGGCGTTGGAAACCAGCCCGGTATTAATACCGACCATGCCATATTCCAGGGCCTCGCCGACCCGCCAACTCCGTCCGAGGTCGCGCGTGTAAAAATAGGAAGCAAGACCAAATTCGGTATCGTTGGCCATAGCAATCGCCTCTTCTTCGGTTTCAAACTTGAATAACGGCGCCAACGGGCCAAAGGTCTCTTCACTGGCGACCAGCATGTCTGGAGTAGCATCAGCGATAACCGTCGGCTCATAGAACGTCCCACCGAGAGAATGCCGATTGCCGCCGGTCAGAACCTTACCACCTTTGGAGACCGCATCCTCGACATGTTCCTCTACTTTTTCCAGCGATGACATATCAATCATCGGGCCCTGCTGAGTTTCGCCAGAAAGGCCGTCACCAACCTTCATCTTGCTGACAGTTGCTGCGAGTTTATCGGCAAACGCGTCATAAACACCCGACTGGACCAGGAATCGGTTCGTACAGACACAGGTTTGGCCTGTGTTGCGATATTTGGAGATCATCGCCCCTTCGACCGCGGCATCGAGGTCGGCATCGTTAAAAACAATAAAAGGAGCATTACCACCCAACTCCATCGACACCTTCTTCATGGTTCCGGCACACTGCTCCATCAATTGCTTGCCAATTTCGGTTGAGCCGGTAAAGGTCAGCTTGCGGATGATGGGGTTTTCGGTCATCTCCCCGCCGATCGCCCCGGAAGCTCCGGTAACAACGGAGAATACACCTTTTGGCAGGCCGGCACGTTCGGCGAGAACAGCCAATGCCAGAGCTGAATACGGCGTTGCTGTCGCCGGCTTGGCGACCATGGCACAGCCAACAGCCAGCGCCGGGCCGGCCTTGCGGGTCAGCATGGCCGTCGGGAAATTCCAGGGAGTGATGGCGGCACAAACTCCAATCGGTTGCTTGATAACAACCAACCTCTGGTCAGATTTGGTCTGGGGAATCACATCGCCATAAACCCGCTTCGCCTCTTCAGCGAACCATTCAAGAAAGGAGGCGGCATAGGCTATTTCACCCTGTGCTTCAGCGAGCGGCTTACCCTGCTCTGCCGTCATGATAACCGCCAGATCCTGCTGGTTCTGCATGAGCAGGTCACGCCATTTCATGAGAACGGCGGAACGCTCACCAGCGGTTTTGGCTTGCCATTCAGGCCGTGCTGCATCTGCGGCTTCGATTGCCCTTCTGGTCTCCGCACTCCCCATTTTCGGGATTGTTCCGATTTGTTCACCGGTCGCCGGGTTGGTGACGTCTATTGTTTCACCACTATCGGCATCAATCCACTCACCACCGATGTAGCATTGCTGTCGCAGCAGGGTTTTATCTTTCAATCTTTGCTCAAGCATGCTCTCTCCTTTCAAATAAAATAAAGTCTACTTTTTACCATAAATACTCCCAACTTAAAATTATTGTCTTTGCTTTTGACCACTGAAAATAGTTTTTCGTAAATAAATATAACCGGTTATGCGATTAGCGGCCCTCAACTAAACAAAAGCATCTGATTTCTCGTTGTTTTTCTGTCTCAAGTTGTTAAAATATTCAATGTTGAATAACATGCAACTGCCACGTTGTTTTTAAAAATTTCCTGAGGAGGCATTCTCTCATGCGAAAATGTATGCAACCGGCATTCATCATCATGCTGGTTATCCCCACCTGCTTATCAATTCTCATGACATATCAAATTGCTTCGGCAGACAACATCAGTATTCGCTCTGAATCGATCGTCAGGTTTCTGGAGCGGGACACGATAGCTGAAACAGATGCCCTGGTTGTACCGGCTTACGAATACCTGCAATTTG
>JBFFPW010000295.1:0-2853 GCA_041573815.1 Desulfuromonadales bacterium | reverse complement strand
TGTGCATATTGCCATTGGTTGCCATTATTGGGAAATCAGCCTTACCTTCGAATACTGAAGCGCCGATTCGCAAACCATCAACAACCGTGTTGTACATCAGGCGACCGCCATAGACATATTCATTATCCGCAGAAATGCTCGCAAGGACATCACTGCCACCGGTCATAACATCTCCCATTTGAGCAAATCCGAGAAAGGCCTTCAGGGTCGGCGAATCATCCGGGAAGTTGATCTGACCACCATAAACCGCGTAATCAAGATCGCCGGCAGCGCCGAGGGAAAGGTTACCGTAAATCTGGCCACCCTGAGAAGCAACCAAGAGGTTGCGGCGGGTCTCGTCATAAACCGATTGCGGGAGGAAAGCCATGTTGCGCAGGAAATCTGAATCACGGCCTTCGTTGTAGAGGCCGATCGGCATCTTGACCTTGCCGAGGCGGACGCCAAGTGCATCGTCAAAACGATAGTCACCAAAAGCCCAGTCAAGACGAACGTCGTTGTTGCCTTCGTCGCCAAGGTCGCGGGAGAGGAACTGCATGCCGACCCGCAGCTTGTCACTGACCGGAACATTGATCGTCAGGCCCGCTTCCATGATCTGGGTCGTACCATCAACCGAATCGGTCGCCAGCCAGTTATTATCTTCTGTCTTCATGTAGCCCTGAGAAACAAAACCGTTCAGCCGCAGCTGAGTCAGATCAAACGCCAGCAAGGACGCCGGGATCAAGGCCAACACCATTAACAGACACAGCACTCTTAATTCACGCATGGAACCTCCTGATAAAACATGAAAAATTAAAAAAACGTTTCCTGATCTAAACACTAAGAAAAAACAAGCGAAACACTACATGCCTACTCATTACACAACGCCCATTAATATGCATTAACCATTCCAAATATAGACAATCTCGAATATTTCCAACTATAAATATTCCATAAAGCTTAAATCGAGTTCTTTAGAGGGGAGTTTTCTTATCATTTATGTTCAATTTTAGTAACTTAGGTACATTAATTACAGGAAACTTCCATAGAGCCACTAAATAAACCAAGGATGCAATTTCAGCATTTATTAAAAGCTATTCGAGAAGCAAACAGCTTATTTCGGCTAAAAAACTGAATATCGTCAAATAACATCATCATTTTTTTTGGTAGCCTTGCACTGCTGTGGTAATCTTTGGTCTTCAAAAACCTATTCACGGATGTCTGCAATGTATCGTTCAATCCTCATAATATCAGTCTTTACCCTGCTCCCACTGTCTGCTTATGGGCAAGAAACACCCTCGGGCAAAGCACCAACGCAAACCGATCTTATCATCGGCCTCGTCGACAGCCTTGGTTGGTCTTTCGGCCTGCCGGATGAACCGAAAATTGACGATTACATCACGATCCTGAAGGGACGTCGAACCTGGCGGTTTGAAATTGAAGATATTTACGTGCCAAGCGCTAAAGCACCCCTGGCCCCCAAAGAGATCCGCTCGTTCGGCTCATTCAGCGGTAAACTCTGGCAACGGGCTCCGGCCAGGGAGATTGAAGCAGACCTGAAGTTCCTGCTACCGATATCCGGCTCCTATGAGATAAAGGCGGCCCTGACCAAACCGGGGTACATATTTAAAATATATGATACAGAACTTGCCGCTGACGGCGAACGCGATTTCAGCGAAGTATCATTCGGCAAAGCTGATCTTCCGGCCGGGGTTCATGAAGCAAAAGTCACCATCCCTGCCCGTGGAGGCATTGACTACCTGCTGTTACTGGCCCCACCCGTTGAAGCCATTGAACCAATTAGCGGATGGAAGCCCGGCAACGAACTCACCAACTCTGACCTGGCGATCGTTGTCAGTCGCGTTCTGAAACTGCAGCCCTTTCTCGCTCCACAAGCCGAAGAGTTCGTTATTGAGGCGGAAGATGCGCCAACGCCAAAAGATGCCAAACTGAGCAAGGATCGCTATCAAGGGCCCGTACAAGGCGAGTGGCTAAAAGCCGGCATGAGAACGGTTAACTACAGCCACCTGTTTGAAATCGCCGAGGCGGGTATATACGATCTCAGTCTCAACATCCTTGCCAAAGTTCCTGTTGATGGCCTGATTAACGGCAGGAACCACTTCAGTATAAAACCGAAACCATATTTCACGACGGTTGCGGCGGGATCATTCTTTTTTGAAAAAGGGGTGAATCAGATAGACATTGCCCTGCCCTCCCGCTCAGGACTCGATCGCTTCATTTTGAAACCGAGGAACTCATCGCCTGAAGATTTCCTGCGACTGACCGGTCTCTCAAGCGAGGGGACACCAACAACTGATCAGCTCGACCAGGTTTTAAGACTGATCGCCACTATTGGAGCGCAACGCTAAAACGATTCAATGCATTTGACGGGGGGATTACTTTTCTATAGTGCCGGACTGGCTCTGGCACCCTACCTGTACGACCATGATCTTTTCAGAGTCGCGCCATTTCTGTTTGCCGGTTTTGCACTTCTTTGCAGACACAAATATTTTTTCCCGATCACCATGGCCCTGTTCATGTTCAGCTTCGGCTTGAACCAGTATTTACTGGTTCACCGTATTGACCCTGACGACAGTCGCATTATTGCCGCCACCAACAACCAGCCAATCACAATCGAAGGCAAAGTAGAAGCCATCAACAGCCGTCCTGACAATGCGGCTTCTATCGATATCGACTCTGTCTGGCTGCTATACGACCAAAAAAAGACCAGGCTCACCAGCAAGATTAGAATTTCCCTTGAGCACATGGACGACCCCCTGTTGCCGGGGGACTTGATTCGCCTGCAAACCAGACTGAAAGAACAACGTAACTTTAAAACCCCGGGAACCTTTAATTACAAGCGCTACCTGCTCCGGC
>JBFFPW010000294.1:0-2869 GCA_041573815.1 Desulfuromonadales bacterium | reverse complement strand
TTCATCGTGTGTGTAACCACCACCAGTTGAAAGTTGGGTGTTGGTCCAGTAGCTGAAAGTAAAACCTTTGGCACTGAGATCGGTACCCATCTGCAGGACCGGTTGAGAACCACTCAGGTTAAAACCACGCCACATATACTTGTCGTAAATTCCAGCGTAAGCATCACCTTCAACTTCGATTGCTGCAACTGCGGGGGTGGCAAGCATTGCCAGGCCAACCAGGGCCAAAACTAACTTCTTCATGTTACGTCTCCTTCAAATTAAGTAGTTTAGTAAAAGCCGGACGACTTATGCCGTCCGGCACAATGATCTTCTTTATGTATTGATCTTCTGGAAATCGGGGTAAGCTTCCATACCGATTTCGGTAACGTCGAGGCCCTTGAATTCTTCCTCTTCGCTGGCACGAACACCGATCGTGAACTTGATAATCAACCAGACGATGGAGGAAGCAACTACCACGAAAGCACCGGTAGCGGCGACGCCGATGAACTGTGTCATGAAGCTGGCGCCTTCGTCAGTGATCGGAACAGCCATGGTGCCCCAGATACCAGCCACGAGGTGAACCGAGAGAGCACCAACCACGTCGTCAATCTTCAACTTGTCGAAGAACGGAACAGCCAGTACGCAGAGAATACCGCCGACAGCACCGATCAAGGTCGCAGCACCGAGGGACGGTGTTGCTGGACCAGCAGTAATCGAAACCAGACCAGCAAGGGCGCCGTTAAGGCCCATGGTGACATCAACTTTCTTGTAGATGACCTGAACCATGATCATGGCTGCGATCATACCGCCGCAAGCGGCCATGTTGGTGTTGGCCATAACATTCGACATTTCGATCGCCGAAGCGGCATCACCCAGGGCGAGGACCGAACCACCGTTGAATCCGTACCAACCCATCCAGAGGATGAAGGTACCGAGGGTTGCCAGAGGGATGTTGGAACCCGGCAGTGGGTTGATCCCACCAGCCTTATTGTATTTGCCTTTACGGGCGCCAAGGATGATGGCACCGGTCAGAGCGGCCCAGCCACCGACCGAATGAACGATCGTCGAACCGGCATAGTCAGCGAAGCCCATTTCTGAAAGCCAGCCACCGCCCCAGCCCCAGGAACCCTGGATCGGATAGATGAAACCGCAGAGGACAACACAGAACAACAGGAAAGACCAGAGTTTGATCCGCTCAGCAACGCAACCGGAAACGATCGAACAGGCAGCACCGCAGAAGACCATCTGGAAGAACCAATCAGATGAAGCTGAATATCCAGCCGAGAAATCACCGGCCAGAGCAGCGGCATCATCAGCAGCCCAGAGGCCGAAGGAACCGATATAGCCACCGTCAACACCGGCATACATCAGGTTGTAACCAGTGACGTAGAACAGGATGCCAGCGATGCCGAACAAGGAAATGTTCTTCAGGCAGATGGTTGCAACATTCTTCTGACGGACCAGGCCTGCTTCAAGCATACCGAAACCGGCGGCCATCCACATGACCAGGATGCCCATGATCAGGAATGAAAAGGTGTTCAGAACAAAAGAGAGTTCCGAAACCGGCGCATCCTCAGCCAGAGCGAGGGCCGGAATTGCCAAAAGACCAAAAGTGATAATTGCTAACTTCTTCATTGTTATTATCCTCCTTCTGTTGGATAGATTTGTTTAAAGTGAATCCGGGCCCTCTTCGCCAGTACGGATACGAACCGCTTGTTCGACGTCGAGAACGAAAATTTTACCGTCACCGATCTTGCCAGTGCAGGCTTCCTTCTGAACCAGTGCCACAACTTCACTGACCTGGTCAGCCGGGACAACCAGTTCAACTTTCACCTTAGGGATGAAATCAATCTGGTACTCAGCTCCACGATAGAGCTCGGTATGGCCCTTCTGACGTCCAAAACCGCGGACCTCACTAACGGTCATACCAGCGATGCCGAGTTCAGACAGTGCTGATTTCACGTCATCGAGTTTAAATGGCTTGATGATACATTCGACTTTTTTCATGGTGTTGCTCCTTCCTTTCCGAGTAAAAAAACAAAAAGGCGCCCAACCTCCAAATGGAAGCTGGGCGCCATTGCCCTTAATCGATTTCGCCGAACATCTTTGTTCAGAATAATCGCTATGTCTTGTTTGATCCCCGATGCGGCAACATCGCCGTCGTCGGTTAGTTTTATATTAGCATGGTACGTGCCAACTTTTTAAACCTATTATTTTCAACTACTTACAAAGTCTGCATATTTTTTATGCACAAAAAATAACCACTTTCCAACCTCTCTGCTTATTCGGAAGACAGCTGCTTAACTGGCAGATGCAACCTGAAAACAGCGCCCGGTTCGCTGGTCTCCTCCAGACGGATTGTGCCACCATGCTCTTCCAGGATATTGCGACAGATATAAAGACCAAGTCCAGTGCCGACCCCTTCTTTTTTGGTCGAGAAGAATGGGTCGAAAATCGTTTCTCTGATTTCATCCGGCACACCGGGGCCGCTATCAGCGATCACGATTTCTACTGCATGGTCTTCAACCATCCCTGTCTTCAGTCTGATGGTACCACCATCCGGCATAACATGAACTGCATTCAGCAGAAGATTAATCAAAACCTGCTTGAGCTTGTTTGGGTCAGCTTTGATTTTATCAAGATGGTCACATTCGAGTTCCATTTCTATCGAGTTTTTCTCGAGTTCATATTTCACCAGTTTCAAAACATCATAGACGACAGAATTGGCATCAACCTTCTGCCACCGCGTCTCACGCGCCCTGGAGAACGAAAGAAGAGAACCGGTCAGAGTCTTCATCCGCTCTGTTTCGGTAGCGATCCGCTCCAACATCTCCGTGGAAAAGGACGAGTTACCCTCCTCACGCATCATCAGTTCAGCCGCATAAGC
>JBFFPW010000293.1:0-2875 GCA_041573815.1 Desulfuromonadales bacterium | reverse complement strand
GATTCAGCCAGCTCCGGTTTGACCAGCTGGACCATCTCGTTACCCTGAACCCCTTTCAATTCAATCTCGGTCGAGTACGTGAGCCCTTTAACACCGAGGTTGACGCGTCCACGCTTTTTAAACAATCCTCCGGCAATTGCAGCCTGCAGGTTTTCAATGCGCAAAATATTTTCTTTCAAACTGACCTTAAGTAAAAGATCGTTAAGCGGGATACCATTGTAAACAGCTTTACCAATGCGAACTTCACCGTTCATCAATAACGGTATATCAAAAGGACCAACCTCTGAAGGTGCTGGCTCTACCCTAGACGCCTCCGATTCAGAAACCACCCTGGTATCAGCCTGAATAAGCTTGTCGACAACGAATGAATCGCTTGTCACCTTGAAGTCAACCTGAACCGGTTGGCCATACAGGTTTTGCACGCCGAGCTCAGCTCGAACAACCTGCTCATTCACCTTAACAACAAGACCGGACGCTTCGAGAACATCATCATCGATATTGATATCAACCTTGACACTCCCCTGGAAGTTTTGGCCGGTCAGGTCCGGGCTATATTCTTTCGGAACGGAGACGTCGATATCGGCAAAAGATGTTTCCGGAAGTTTCAAAGTTGCCTTCAGCTTTCCACTCTTCATACTGCCAGATACGGCCATCTTCAACTTGTTGAATCGGGTTTCGACCTCGACACCGGACTCACGGAGATTGACCTTTCCGTTCAAGCCAATAGCGTGACCGTTCCAATCAGCACTTAAGTCAACCGGGAATTCCTGACTGGTCGAAACATCCGTCGCCGTAAGGTTGAAATTTGCGACCTCATGCCGCTCCGGCTTGCCCTTTACACTGTTATCTACGTACAGAAGGAGCCCATCACTGATGCTGATTGCCGATATCAGCAGATCGATGCTGCCATTATCAGTAACAACAGATGTATCATCGGAAGCACTCTTCGGCTTATCAGTTTCAGTCAGGTCACTGAAATTGTAGCTTCCATCTTTATTACGGACAATCTCGATGCGCGGCTTCACCAGGGTGATTTCATCAACTTCGACCCTGAACATCAAAAGAGCCATCAGACTGTAGCGCAGCACAACCTTCTCGGCAGAGACAAACGTGCCCTGCCCTGACTTCTGCAAGACCGCCATATCCTGCAGGGAGATCCCCGAAAAAATACTGGCCTTAATTTCACCCAACTCAACCTTGCGGCCGAGGGCGTCTTCAGCTAACGGCACAACAGTTTGACGCACCCGTTCCGGGGTTATCAGCACGTTGGCCACCACGATCAATGTCACAAACAGCACGGCAACCAGTCCGAGCACACCGAGAATTATCTTCTTCTTTTTTGTCATCAAATTATCCCCCAAACCTATTGAAGCGGATCGTCGAGCCCGGAAATTTCCAGAACCGAGCTCCATTCATTTTCTGAAACGGTTTGCACCGAAAGGCGGTTGCCTTTTTTCAACACTCCCATCGCCGACAAAACCGGGTGTTCGCGCAAAAAGTCCCGGGATAATTGGAATGGCAGATGGCAAAGATACTGAACGTCAACCATGTACCAGCGTGGATTCTCGGGATTCGACTTCGGATCAAAATGTTTTTCTGCCGGGTCGAATGCCGTATGATCCGGATACCCCTCTTTAACCACCTGCGCCAAACCGACAATGGCCGGTTCAGCCGTATTACTATGATAAAAAAGGACGCCATCCCCGATCTTGATATCATCGCGCAACAGATTGCGCGCCTGATAGTTGCGCACCCCATCCCAATGATCAATCCCTTGTGGCAGGTTTTTAAGATCGTCAATCGAAAAGCTTTCCGGTTCGGACTTCATTAACCAATATTTTCGTTTTGCCATTTATTCCTCAACTATATTTCATTTTATTGACTTACATCAAAGTCATGATTAACTCTCCGGTATACCTTACTGACACATTAAACAACGGACACGTTCTCATTATACACAGAACCAAGCTTCTGCAAATCAATCTACCATCACAACAAGGAGAAAGTTATGGACAACATGTTTTGTAATCAGTGCGAACAGGCAGCTAAAGGGACCGGCTGCAGCGCCATGGGCGTCTGCGGTAAGACTCCCGAAGTTGCCAACCTGCAGGACCTGCTTATCTATGCAGTAAAAGGTATATCATTCTGGGCGAACCTGGCACGTGAAAAGGGTGCCAGCAACAGTGAAGTTGATCATTTTGTTATCGAGGCACTCTTCACCACCGTCACCAATGTTGACTTTGATGCTGATTCGATTGTTGGCATCATCGAAGAGGCCGTTGAGTTACGCGAAAAAACCCGCGAGCTTTATGAAAAAGCAGCAGGCGCCGCCTATTCCGGAACTGTTCCGCCGGCAGCCCAGAATTGGGACCTGCCGAGTGATCGGGCCGAGCAGAACAACCTCGCCAAGCTTCATGGCATCAAAGACCCACAGATCGATGCCGACATCCAGTCCGTGCGGGAAATCATTCTCTATGGTATCAAGGGCTACGCAGCCTATGCCGACCACGCAATGATTCTTGAGCGTGAAAACGACGAGATTTTCGAATTTACCCATAAAGCCCTCGCCGCCCTGCAGGATGACAGTCTTGGCCTGATGGACTATGTCAATATGGCGATGGAAACCGGACGGATCAATTTCGTCACCATGGAACTTTTGAGCAATGCAAATACCGATGCCTACGGCCATCCGGTCCCGACACCGGTTCAGCTCGGCACCAAGGCCGGCAAGGCAATCCTGGTTTCCGGTCACGACCTCCGCTTCCTCGAAGAACTACTCAAGCAGACTGAAGGGACCGGCATCAACGTCTATACGCACGGTGAAATGCTGCCAGCCCACGGTTATCCGGGCCTGAAAAAGTATGAGCATCTGGTC
>JBFFPW010000292.1:0-2904 GCA_041573815.1 Desulfuromonadales bacterium | reverse complement strand
CTTCGCCCCGATGACCTCGGGTGTGATGCCTGAACTGGATGAGGCAAACAAGGTTTCACTACCGCAAAGCTCTTCCAGATCCGCATACATTTTCTGCTTGAAGTCGACTGTCTCGGGCCCATTTTCCTGCACAAGATCAGAACCTTCGCAGGCCTCCTCGAGCGTAGTGAAACAGGAGATACGCTTCTGGGCCTCGTCGACATTGGTCGACGGCATCTCCGATAGTTGCGTTTGCAGCATCTCACGAACGGAGCTTTCGTAATTATCCCGTACGTCAAAGATTCGGGCCTGATAGCCCTTGGCCGCGAACCAGGCAGCGTAGCTGCATCCAATGACACCGGCACCTACAATCGCGACTGTTTCTTTCGCCATAACTTAACTGTACCTCCACATCTCGAAAGAATCGTGCTTGTTAATCAAGCCTACGTGTGAATTGCTTAACCGGATGATGCTTTCAGCCCCTCGATCGACACCACACCCCAACTATTGAGACCCACGAACATCAGCTCCACCGACAGACCAACGAGCAGGATCGCGATGATCTTGCCGAGGGTTAACATCACCGCCGGGCTCAGAGCTTTTGAAATCTTCAGACAGTTGCGCATGAAAAGGTAGTCGATCGCCAGAATAACCGCGGTACTGACTATGAGCGGGATGAGCGAGGCAAACCCGTCGGCCGCCCCGACCAGGCTGACAATCAGAATCAGAACGGCTGGTGAGGACATCAGGGGCATGGCCAGGGGGTAGACGGCCATGTTCTGCGAGAGCGCAGCACTTTTGCCCTCTTGCTTTGCGCGCTCGGGATCCTCCACGACCGTTTGCAGGGCGAATATGAGCAGTACCAGTGCGCCTCCTATCTGGAAGGCCGGGATGGACACTTTGAACAGGTCGAGCGCAAATTCGCCGAGCACGATGAACGTCCCGAGAATAGCCGCAGCCGTCACAGCCGCCCGAAGCGCGATGGAGCGCACTTCGGCCTCTGACGCCCCTGAACTCGAGGCGGCGGCCGCGAGCACCACGGTCGGCTTGAGGGGACCAATCACGGCCCACAGGAGGAGAAAAAGTTCAAAGGGACTGAACATAAGAAATCCTTTGGAAGCCAGTGTGCCCCGGGCATCTACCGCAGGGGCGTAGCTTTATAAGACAGTAATCACGTTTCGGACCACGCCTCAGCGCAGAATCTTCTGATCGGCCAGCGACTTGCTGCCGGAGTAGTGCCGGATCATGGCGCCGCGGAACTCTTTCTGCTCGAGCTGCGCAAGGCCACTGACGATGTGGTATTGGGTCGGCATGTCTTCCCAGCGGGCCTTGAGGAACTCAACGGAGCCCTTGCCTGCGTACATCTCAGTGACCTTGACGTTTGGATTGGCGGCGGGCGTTAAAACCGGATAAGAGGCATCCGCGGTGCCCCACTCTCCTACCTTCGGCATGTAGCGGTAATGCAGCAGACCCAATTGCGTGCCCTCGGGGACCTCCGGCACCGGCGGTTCCTGGACAGGGATGGACTCCATATCCGACAGCTCCATATTACAGAAGGTGAAACCCTCCCAGCTTGCGGCAAAACGTGTAATGCCATCAAACTCCCAGGGTTCGGGAAGATCGCAATACATTTTGGAGAACCCGATCTCCTCGCGACCCGAGCAGATGGGATCACACAGGTTTTCCCACAGCACGGTAAGGAACGGCCCCATGGCGGTGTCTTCCTTGCCTTTGAACATTGCATTGAACGTGGCTCCAAGCATCCTGTAGCCTCGGCCAGCGAGCCAGGGAATTCCCCTCATATCCGTTAGACTGATCGTCACGACAGGCTCACCGACGGGCGAAAACCCGGGCGGGCAAAGCGCCGCCAACTGGTCTTCGTTGGACAGAAAGTTCACGATCCAGTCGGTTTGTTTTGGCCACTCCTTGTTGGCTTCGTCAAACGCGTGGCGGTCGCCGTCGGGGCCCTGTCGAGGACCCGGCTGGGGGCCGAAGTGGGGCGGCTGTCGATAGATCTGGCCAGGTTTAAACTCGTAAGACATCGATAATCTCTCTTTAAATCGTTTCAAGAAGTGGTGTCGTTGAACCCTTGGGAGAGCCCTGATCCGGCTTTCATTCCTGCCGAGTCAATTCACCTGAGCTCGTAATGACCCGATAGTAAAATTTTCACGGTAGAAAGACACGGGCATAGACTATGCAGATATTCCCAAATTGGCCTTGTTTGTAGACTGGATGCAAAGAATTGCCGTTCGCAGATCTAAACAGCTGATATTTCCAAGAAGCGGCGCCGTCTTTTATCCGGCGACTTGCCTCTGCGGATTACCACAGATGATCGCACAGTCATTCTCGCGCGTGAGCTTCACAAAGCCATGTCTGCACTGGCCCTTGCCCGCCAGCGCCAAAAGGCGGCCCGGGCTGAACCAGCTTGACTATACGTGTCCGATAACGTTGACTGCTCCGGTGGGGGCCCAGGTCCTGAAATCCTTGCATGCCAGAAACCGAAAATATGTCTAAAGCAGCGGCAGCCGTGAATGAGAGTGCAGGAGGATCAGTAGCAATTTCACTGTCTGGTGACTGGCTGCTGAGCAAAGATCTCCCGAGTCTGGACCCGGTTTTCGACCGATTGGCCCATAAACCGCCATCCGTGGTTTTTGAAGCCGAGGCGCTTGGCCAGTGGGACACTGGGTTGATGAAATCACTGGTCGCGATTTCCAAAGCCGCACAAGCCGTCGGCAGCAAGATAGACGACTCGGGACTCCCCAGTGGAGCCAGACGCATCCTTGCACTCGCATTCGCCGTCGAAGAGCGGGAGGGCGCCCGCAAGCTTGTCAAGCGAAAGGGCTTCCTCGAGCAAGTCGGCGAGAGCGTCACGGCGGGACTTGGCAACGGGCGGGAGCTACTGACCTTTACCGGCGAGCTGGTCCT
>JBFFPW010000291.1:0-2914 GCA_041573815.1 Desulfuromonadales bacterium | reverse complement strand
TACGCTCCTTCGCCTTGCTGTACCGGCATGGCACCGTTCGGGTCATTCCCGCCAAGGGGTTGGCTATTCGCGGTGTGACTCTGCTGGTGATCATGCCGAAGAGCTTTTACAGTGACGACAACCTCGGGCGCATTGAAAATTTCCTGAGCCGTTACTTCAGTGTGCCGGAAGTTTTCAGCCGAATTATTCATCTTTCACAAGATTATATGTCGATTCATGTCAACCTGCAGCCGCAGGGTGATGAAGTTGTTGTTGATATCGACAAGCTTGAGCGCGGTCTGACGCATATTGCCCAACCCTGGAGTCAGAAGCTGCATAATCTGCTCGAGCGGACTCTCGGGGAAATTGCCGGAGGACGACTCTGGGAGAAATATCGTCGATCTTTTTCGGTCGATTACCGGGAGCTGGTCCACCCCCGTTTTGCGGTTCGCGATATCAGTAACATGGAGAAAGTTCAGACCTCCGGAGAGGACAATGTCGATCTCTGGGGCCCTTTCAGCGGCAAAGAACAGTATTACCGACTGCAATTTTACAGTCTGCGTGAAACCTACCTGAATGACTTGATGCCGTTTCTTGAAAATCTCAACCTCTGTGTGATTGATGAAACCGATTTCACGGTGCCATGCGGTCCTGATACTATTTTTATAAAGTCATTCTCGATTCGTAACCGGGACGAAAAGGCGATTTCCCTTTCCGAAATCAGGGCAACACTTCTGGAAACGCTCTTGGCACTCAGGTCGGGGGCTGTTGAAAATGACTACCTGCATTATTTGTTGGTTCTGACAGGTCTTTCCTGGCGGCAAATCGATGTTTTCCGTGGTTACCGCAACTATTATTTTCAGCTTGGCTCACCTTTCACCAAGAAGCGTGTCGCGTTTGCCTTCATCAATAACCCCGAGGTGAGTTCTCTGCTCTATCGCTACTTTGAAGCGAGATTCGCCCCGAGAGATGACTGGCCATCGATGGCCGATCGGGAAGAGCAGGGTTTGATGCCGATTCGGTTTGAATTGGCGACAGCACTGGAAGGTGTCTCAGATATCAACGAGGACCAGATACTGCGCGCCTTTTTCAACCTGATCGATTCGACCATACGCACCAATTTCTTCGTCCGGGTTGATCGTCCCGATTATTTCTTTGCTTTCAAAATCAGCGCCATCGGTATCATCGACATGCCGGCGCCACGGCCGATGTATGAAGTTTATGTGCATTCGGCGGCTATGGAAGGGATTCATCTGCGTGGAGGCAAGGTTGCACGCGGTGGTATCCGCTGGTCAGATCGCCCCGACGACTTTCGCACTGAGGTGCTCGGGTTGATGAAGACGCAGATGACCAAGAACACATTGATTGTTCCGGTCGGTTCAAAAGGGGGGTTTGTCGTTAAAACACCTTTTAGTACACGTGAAGAGGGGGCTGAGCTTTCAAAGGAGGCTTACAAGAACCTGATGCGCGGCCTGCTCGACCTGACGGACAACCGCATCGGCGATGAGGTGATTCAACCTCCTGGTGTTATTGCCTATGACGATCTGGATTCATATCTGGTTGTCGCCGCCGACAAGGGGACAGCCCACCTGCCGGATACGGCCAACGGCGTCTCAGCCGAGTATGCTTTCTGGCTTGATGATGCTTTTGCCAGCGGTGGGTCGGCCGGTTATGATCACAAAAAGCTTGGGATCACCGCCAGCGGTGCCTGGGTGTCGGTCAAGCGCCATTTCCGAGAACTCGGACTCGATATCCAGAGTGAACCCTTTACGGTGATCGGCATCGGTGACATGGGTGGTGATGTCTTCGGCAATGGTATGCTGCTCTCACCGTGCATCAAACTGATTGCCGCCTTTAATCACCTGCATATCTTTATCGACCCCGACCCCGACCCGGACACATCGTTCAAAGAGCGGCAACGTCTCTTTGAACTGCCCCGTTCCACCTGGGCTGACTACAACAAAAAACTGATTTCCAAGGGTGGTGGCATTTTTGAGCGGTCGGCAAAAGATATTCCGCTCTCGAAACCGGTACGGGAATGGCTCGGTATCCGCCATGAATCGCTGGATGGCCAGAGTCTGGTTCGCCATATCCTGGCGGCCAAAGCCGATCTTCTCTGGAATGGCGGCATCGGCACTTATGTGAAATCGTCCGGAGAAAGTAATGAGGATGCCGGTGATCGGGCCAATGACCCGGTACGGATCGATGCCAACCAGCTGCAGGTGAAGGTCGTCGGTGAGGGGGGGAACCTCGGTATGACCCAGTTGGCCCGAATCGAATATGCTCTGGCGGGCGGGCGGATCAATACCGATGCCATAGATAATTCGGGTGGTGTCGATTGCTCTGACCATGAGGTCAACCTGAAAATCCTGATGGGTCAACTCGTCAAGACAGGCAAGGTTGCATCGCGGCAACAGCGGGATGAAATTCTTGCCGGCATGACCGATGAGGTCTGTGACGATGTCCTCGCCAACAACTACACGCAATCACTTTGCCTCTCCCTCGATATGTTGCGCAGCGCCGCCGATATTGAGCCGTTTCTCGGGCTTCTCGATCGATTAAGCCGGGCTGGTATCCTTGATCGCCGCAGTGAGTTTTTGCCATCGTCACGGGAAATACAGACCCGTAGCGAATATAAGCTGGTCAAGCCGGAATTGGCGATCCTGCTTGCTTACAGCAAAATGCATCTCTATCAAATTCTGCTCGACAGCGATATCCCCGATGCCGAAATCGCCAACGATTTTCTGCATTCCTATTTCCCGGATGCTATCAGGGCACAATTCGAAGCCGAACTGTCGCAACACCCATTGGCCAGAGAAGTGATCGCTACGGTGGTGACCAATCGCATTGCCGATCATGCGGGTTGCAGTTTAATTATGAATCTGACCGAACGGTTGGGGACCGATCCTGACAAGGTTGCCCATGTTTACTTGTT
>JBFFPW010000290.1:0-2923 GCA_041573815.1 Desulfuromonadales bacterium | reverse complement strand
GTTGTTTACGTCCGTTTTTTCTATCGGGTGCGTGATTTGTTCGCCAAGTTGCCGGTTTCTCCTATGTTTCGTCCGGCGATCGGTGGTCTGGCACACGGAGTGCTTGCTTACTTCGTGCCTCAGGTTCTTGGTTCCGGTTATGGTTGGGTGCAGGCTGCACTCTACGGCAAGGTTGCCCTTTGGGTTATGTTGACGATTGCTGTCGCCAAAATCATTGCGACCAGCCTGACAATCTCCTCGGGTGGTTCCGGTGGTGTCTTTGCGCCGAGTCTTGTTATTGGCGCATTGCTCGGAGGGGCTTTTGGTGCAACTGCCGAAATCCTGTTTCCGGCGATGGTTGTTGATCCGCGGGCCTATGTTTTGGTTGGGATGGCTGGTTTTTTTGCCGGTGTATCGAATACGCCGATTGCAACCCTGATCATGGTGAGTGAATTAACCGGTAATTATGGGCTTCTTGCTCCTTTAATGCTTGTGTGTGTCATCTCGATGATTGTTCATCATCGTAATACCATTTATGAAAACCAGGTGCTCTCCAGAACGGAATCCCCTGCTCATAAAGGAGATTTTGTCGTCGATGTTCTTGAGGGTATTACAGTTGCCGATCTGGCCGATCAGGGGCATCAGCCGCTTATTATTGAAGAACATGCCACCTTGTCTGATATCCTGACCCGGATTGCCGTTGCCGAAGGGGCTTATTATCCGGTTGTTGATGGTGCCGGTCACCTGACGGGTATTTTTTCGGTGAATGATATCCGCCGGATACTTGATGAAGAGATTCCACCGGGTCTCGTCTGTGCCAAAGATATTGCAACGTCCAAGGTTGTCACGGTTTCCCCTGATGACCCGATGAATACGACTCTCCAGTTGATGTCCAGCAAGGGCCTTGAAGAGATCCCGGTCGTTGCCAAGGATGATTCCAGCAAGATTCTTTTCATGTTGACTCGTCGGGTCCTTCTTGCTCGTTATGCTCTTGAGTTTGAAAGTAAGAAGGGCTTTTATCAGGAATCCTGATCTGTTTTTACTGATACCAGGCTGTTGCTCAGCCTGTTCCGCTTGTGCTAGTCTTTCCGCAACCTTAAATGTCCCTGGAGTCTTGTGACCAAAGAACGCCTTGATAAAATCCTGGTCGAAAAAGGTCTGGTGCAATCGCGAGATCGGGCCCGCTCGTTGATTCTGGCCGGTTCGGTTCTTGTGAATGATGTTGTTGTTGACAAGGCGGGAACGAAAGTACCGGTTTCTGCCGAGTTTCGCTTGCGCGGTGACGATATTCCATTTGTTTCCAGGGGGGGGCTTAAACTTCAGAAGTCACTTCAGGTTTTTCCCATAAATGTCAAACAAAGAACGGCAATTGATGTTGGCGCATCTACAGGAGGTTTTACCGATTGCCTTCTGCAGCATGGTGCCGAAAAGGTCTATGCCGTTGATGTCGGTTATGGACAATTAGCCTGGTCATTGCGCAGTGATCCGCGAGTTGTCAACCTGGAAAGAACCAACATCCGGAATCTGACTTCGGAACAGTTGATCGATCTGCCTGATCTGGCAGTTATTGACGCTTCATTTATCTCCCTTGAAAAGGTGCTTCCGCCGACGATCCGGTTATTGAAAAAACCGGCGGATATTATTGCGCTCATCAAACCACAGTTTGAGGTCGGTAAAGGAGAAGTCGGTAAGGGTGGGGTCGTCAGGGATGAGTCTCTGCATGATAAAGTTAAGCAACGGATTCGTGAATTCTCTGAAGACATAGGCTGCACCGTTGAAGGCTTGGAAGAAAGTCCGATTACTGGCCCGAAAGGGAATCGCGAGTTTCTGATTTATCTGAGGTGCGAATTGTGAGCGAATATAAAGTTTACTTTATTGGTGCTGGGCCGGGCAGTCCGGAGTTGTTGACGTTGAAAGGGCATGCTTTGCTGGCTCAATGTTCAACAGTTTTTGTTCCACAACCCTATGAAGAGACCATGGCAGAATATCTCCAGGGTAAAAACATAGAGATTCCTTTTCATTATCGTTACGAAGAGTTGTTGTCTTACCTGGAAAAACTACTCAAGTCGTCGGATGTCGCCTTTCTCGTCCCGGGTGACCTGACCTTTTACTCACCATTCCAGCCTTTCATTGATGCTCTGGGGGATCAAGCCGAGGTCATTCCCGGGGTTGGAACTGCGAACGCTGCCGCTTGTTATTTAGGGAAAACTCTTGATCTTCCCGGTGTCAGCAGTCGTGCGGTTATTGTTTCACCACGAACCTTAGGTGATGATGGTTCAGTGACGATCCGCAGCCTGGCAAAACCGGGAGTGACTTTGCTGATCTATATGAACAATATCGAGTTGCCGACTCTTGTCGATGATCTGCGCTCGGGTTACGGGACGAATGTACCGATCGCTATTTTGCACAGACTCTGTCTGCCAGGGCAGGAGGTTGTTGTCGGTCGTCTGGATGATATTGTAGAAAAAGTCGCCGGCCGTGATTTTTTTAACCTTGAAAGCAAAGATAGGCGTCCGGCGTTGACCTTGGTTGTCGTTGGTGAAACCCTGATGGCGACAGCCGACGGTGAATGGTGGAATTACCGCCATGAAAATATTTGGATGCATCAAGAAGGTAAAGAATCCTGAATGAAAGTTATATCTCCCATTGATGCCCAGGAAGAAGTCGAAGCTCTGCTTGAGGCAGGAGCTGATGAACTTTATGGCGGCTTTGTTCCTCCTGCCTGGCAGGAGCGCTTCTCTCTTTTAACCTCATTGAATCAGCGGACATTCGATACCGCCCAGATTTCGTCCAAAGAAGAACTGAAGTCAATTATTGCCGCAATACACTCATCCGGAAAACTTTTCAGCCTCACTCTCAACTCGCCATTTTATTCGGATAGTCAATTACCGATCATTATTGATTACATCGCTGATATGGTTGATATCGGAGTTGATGGCATTAT
>JBFFPW010000289.1:0-2939 GCA_041573815.1 Desulfuromonadales bacterium | reverse complement strand
TTCGGTGAAGCTTTTATGGCTGGTGAATGGGCCTCAACTGACCTGACCGGGTTACTGACCCTCCTGGCAGAAAATGAAGCTGCACTGGACGATAAAAGCATGAGCACTGCCCTGATCGGCCGCACCATCAATTTTATCCGACATCTGCAGCGACCAAATACCATCCGCGGCAGTTCCCGCAACATTCGCGAACACTATGATTTAAGTAACGATTTTTTTGCATCCTTTCTCGATCCAAGCATGACCTATTCCTGTGGGCTTTTCGAACAGGACGATGACACACTTGAGCAGATTCAACTGAACAAGTTACGCCGGGTCATTGCGAAAGCCGAACTCACTGAAAACGACCACGTCCTCGAAATCGGCTGTGGCTGGGGCGGCTTTGCCCTCGAGGCCGTACGCCAGACCGGCTGCCGGGTGACCGGCATCACCGTATCGGAAGAACAGCTCAAGCTGGCTCGTCAGCGGATTAAAGAGGCCGGTCTGGAAGAAAGAATTGAAATCAGGCTTTGCGACTACCGCCACATTGAAGGAACCTTCTCAAAAATTGTCTCTATCGAAATGCTTGAGGCGGTCGGCCATGCCGGGCTCAAACCGTTTTTTGAAACATGTGACCGAGCGCTGGAACCGGGTGGGCGCGCAGTTATCCAGGTCATTACCATCGACGATAAAAACTACGATTCCTATCGTCGCAGTTCCGACTGGATCCGCAAACATATTTTCCCCGGTGGCCACCTTCCTTCCATCGCCGTGATGAATAAGATCATCGACAAACAGACGACCCTGCAGATGAGCGATCTGGCTTCCTTCGGCAGCCACTATGCCCGCACCCTGCAGCTTTGGCGCAAAATATTTCTGGAGAAAAAAGAAACGATCAAGGCACTCGGCTTTGATGATGATTTTATCCGCAAATGGGAATATTATTTTACCTACTGTGAGGTTGGATTTAACGCCGGGAAAATCGACCTGGTTCAGATGATTCTGACCCGACCGAACGAACAGAAATAACTGATGACAACATTGATCAACATTGTCCTGTACCAGAGTGGCTGGTTCTTTTGTGTCCTTGGCGCGGCCTGGGGCTACCCGATCAGCGGCGGGCTGGCCGCCCTGGCTCTTACCTGCCTGCATGTCGCTCTGGCCAGCGACCGGACTGCTGAATTAAAACTTATGCTGGCGACCTGCATGATCGGCATAACGGTCGACACAACCCAACAGGCATTCGGCGTATTTACTTTCCGTACCGACCCGTCCTGGCCGCTTTGGCTGCCGATCTGGGTTTTCGTCATCTGGGCCCAGTTTGCGACCTTGCTCCATTATGCTCTCGCCTGGCTTCAGGGCCGTTACCTGCTGGCCGCGTTGCTTGGCAGTATTGGTGGCCCGCTCGCTTATTACGGCGGCAGTCGTTTCGGTGCCGCAACCTTTCCGCCCGACCTGTTGCCGAGCCTGCTGATTCTCGCCGGCAGCTGGGCAATTGTTACCCCACTGCTGATGTTTCTGGCTCGCCGTTTTTCCCCGCAACCATTACCGGCACGTTATCGTTTCATAACAAACTGAGAACATCACTGGAGCCAACGGCCAAACAGGAAGCTTCCAGCCGCGACCAGGGCACAAAGCACCGTCCCCCAGGCGATATCGACAATGACGACGATCAGCGGCCAATCCTTAAGGGTCGCCAGGTTGGTCAGATCATAGGTCGCATAGGTAATAAATCCGAAGCAGGCACCGAGAAAGAGGGCTCGACTGAGTGACTCGACCTCGAGAGCCGGGCGCACAGCAAAGAAAATGATACCGACGATATAGAGCAAGTAAAAAACAATCGCCGCCGGCCAGTTGACCTCAGGACTGAGAATATAACCGAGATGCTTCTGGTAAAACGACCGGGCCACCAAGCCGAGCCAAATCAGATCTATGGCGAAAAAAACCGGTACTGTTAACAGATAGAGTTTTAAATAATAGACCATCTTCTTCCCCTTTACTAAAAGTGAGCAGACCTGAACTACACGTTTAATCTGCCACAGGAAAAACTATTGTCAAATCTGCCTAAGTCGATTCAGAAGGGTAAAAAACCGGGGAGTCGATCGACCCGAGGCACTATTTGTTTTGTAATCGTTCAAAACGCGCCCGGAATAGTGTTAAAATGTAAGTGTAATAACCTGCATGGGAGGTGTGGTTATGAAAATCGAAATTATCTGTAAAAACGAAATTTACTGTGATCTGATGAAAGCCCGGGTCGAACATGCCCTTGAAAATATCGATCTGCACGCCGACGTTGAATTTGTCATGGATCGACTTTCACAAGACACCCTGGAAACAGATGCCAAGGCCGGACTGGTTATTGATGGCAATATGATTGCTATCGGCACAGAGCATTCAATCGAAGATATCCGCCGGCTGCTCGAGCTGAGTAAACCGACCCAACATTAGCGATTCAGAACGAGGCAAAAATCCGGGCCGTCGATCGACCGGGAGCCTGCAGGTCCAGGTCGAGAAAATAGCCAAAAGGTGTCTGGAATACTTCGTACCCGGCATTCTGTAAACGCTCGGCCGAACGATCAAGCAACGCTTTGGTGAAATCAGCATCCGCCTTGGTTTCAGCAAGGTGTGAAAATGAGTGCAGGACGATACGCTGCGTATCGTTTTTGCGCGCACCCCACTTGAGATTTTTGATCAGTTTTTTCTCAACTTTAACAGACTCTTCTTCGTCGCTGACCTCGGCATGGATCAAACCGATAACAGCGTCGTCAATTTCTGCCGGCCGGTCGCAGTCGGGCTGATTCTCAAGAGTTTTATGTGCCGGGACGTAGGCAAAACGATCCGTGTAAATCATCAGAAGTTTCATAAAAGTCTGGCCTCTCTTTCTAGAATTGCCCGAGGATCTGTCCACCAAGGCCGATAAGCAACAGACCGAGAACAAACTGAACCACCGGCTGACTTTT
>JBFFPW010000288.1:0-2943 GCA_041573815.1 Desulfuromonadales bacterium | reverse complement strand
TTTCGGTGACCGCCATCCGGGCGCCCTCGATGACAAAGCCGCTGACCAGAATCGCGAACAGCAGACCGTGCATGATGAGGTCGTCGATCTTGCTATCGAGCCCGGCGGGACGCACGATATAGCGACGCACCAGCAGACCGCCAAGCATGACGATGGCCATCAGGCCTGCGATGTCGAGAACCAGGGAAAAGACCAGATAAAATGGGCCCTTCAGAAACTTTATACCGAACAGCAGGTCGGTGAAATCCGCCTGGATAACGATCAGACAGGTACCGATAAAAAGCAGGAAGAAACCCCAGAAGAAGAGTCCATGCGCTGTTCCGGCACCCTTGACCCTGAGCACCTTGGTTTGCAGCAACATGTTTTTGAGCATATGGATAATGCGCACAGGCAGTTGGTCCAGGCGGTCAACAGATTGGCCCTGTTTGTAAACCTTGAGCCTGTTCATGAATCCATTAAACAGCAACGCCGTTGCCGCCAGTGTCAACAGGTACATCGGTACCAGCGTCGTTGCGCCATGGCCTACATTCCAGTAAATTTCGCGGGTTAATTCCATGACTTAACCTCTTTTCAGTGTCTGGGTCCGTTTGTTAACCGGCTTCGGAAGACTGTTCGTTCTGTTTCAGGTATTCAGCAACTCTGCTGCGGTACTCGACGATATCCTTGCGTAGCGTGATAAGTTTCTCGATCTTGTCATTAACATTATTAATGTGATTGTCGAGGATATCTATCAATTGCGGAAGAATCTTTCCTGTCGACTTTTCATTTAATTCGTAATAAACCGCTATTTCCTGCATTTCTTTCAGGGAGATGCCAAGTTCTTTCAACTTGAGAATAAACTTCAACCTGATCACGTCTTCACGACTATAGTGGCGCACGTTGTTCGCAAGTTTTCGGCCATTTTCCATCAAGCCCACTTCTTCGTAATAACGAATGGTCCGGGTCGATATACCGAGTTGCTTGGCCAGATCGCCTATCTTGATGGCTTCTCCAGATTGACTCATGAGACTCCTGTTGATTTACCTGTAAAAACTAAAAGATATATTTTTCGTTTTCGCTAACCGCTGCAGCAAGTGTCTGTTTCGCCTGCAGCAATCCCGAGGCATCGAAATCAGCCATTCGGTTGACCGCTGCCCTCAGGGCTTTCTGTTGGCTTTCATCATCGATATAAAAAATGGCCTTCTGGGCAGCAGCTGTTGCAGTTTGAGTCGCCCGGAAGGCACTGACCAACGCCACCGCCTGATAATGTTGCTGCTTTGTTGGACTGGACTGAGCGTAACTCTTCTCGGCTCTGCGAACGGCACTCTCGATGGCGAAGATCTGGATTGCCAGATCTGCCAGCGCCATCAACAGCTCCTGTTCTTTCAGCAGATTTTGCTGATACTTCTCAAAAGCGCCACCGAGCAGGATCAGGAAAACGGATTTCATACGCTTCAGCTGATCCTTTTCGTTTGCGAACGGGACATTTAATGAGGCGTTATCCTCTTCATAGGCCGCAGCAAACGCCTCCTGGAGGAAAAGCTCTCCATTCATCCCTTTGGCCAGAACCAGCCCCGGGATCAGAATCCGGTTGATCTCGTTGGTCCCTTCATAAATCCTGCTGATGCGCGCGTCACGCAAGTAACGCTCCGCTGGATACTCGCTGACAAAACCGTAGCCGCCATGAACCTGTAATGATTCATCGGTCACAAAGGACTGAACATCGGAACAGAAGACCTTGGCGATAGCGCATTCAGCGGCATACCCCTCGATCCCCTTCTGGTACTCAGCATAATATGTTTCCGATGTGTTATCCAGACATTGCAGACGATCATCAAGCAACCCTGCCAAGCGGTAAACCACAGATTCGCTGGCAAAAATATCGGCGGTCATATCGGCCAATTTTTCCTTGATAGCACCAAACCTCGAGATCGGCAGGTTGAACTGCTTGCGATCATTGGCGTACTTGATCGCATCCATGAAGGCCTGCTTGGAAGCACCAAGCGATCCGGCACCTAACTTGAAGCGCCCGACATTGAGGACGTTGAAGGCTATCTTATGGCCTTTGCCTATCTCGCCGAGAAGGTTCTCCACCGGCACCTTGACATTATCGAGGATGACCTGGCAGGTCGAAGAGCCCTTGATGCCGAGCTTCTTCTCTTCCACTCCGACACTGACGCCTTCGTAACCTCGTTCGACCAGGAAGCCGGTGAAGTGCTGCTTGTCGACCTTGGCGAAAACAGTAAACAGATCTGCAAAGCCGGCATTGGTGATGAATTGCTTGGTGCCGTTGAGGACGTAGTGCGAACCATCTTCGGTGAGGACCGCCGATGTGCTGGCGCTGAGAGCGTCGGAGCCGGAACCGGGTTCGGTCAGGCAGTAGGCGCCGATCAGTTCGGTGGTCAGCAGCTTCTCCAGGTAGCGCTCCTTCTGCTCTGGAGTGCCGTAGTAGACCAGCGGCAGGGTACCGATACCGCTGTGGGCCATCAGGGAAACACCGAAAGACCCGGAATGAGCAAATTTTTCCGCAATCAGCATGCTGGTCGTTTTGTCGAGGTCAAGGCCGCCATATTCTTCGGGGCCGTCGACCATCAGCAGGCCAAGCTCACCGGCCTGGCGGATCAAGTCTACGACCTTGTCGAAATCCTGCGCTTCGATCGCGTCGATATGCGGCAGGACTTCATTAGTGACAAACTGATCCGTTGTTTCGGCAATCTGACGATGCTCATCAGTAAAATCCTCCGGAGTGAAGATGTGCTCCAGAGCGACCTCCCTAAGCAAATATTCGCAGCCTTTTAATTGCATGTTGGTCATTGCCCGGCGAATCCCTTCTTCATTTAACATTTATATATTTTCAAAAATACCCGCAGCTCCCATGCCCATACCGATGCACATTGTGACCATGCCGTAACGCGTCTGACGTCTCTCCATCTCGGCGAGCAAGGTTGCCGTCAGTTTAGCGCC
>JBFFPW010000287.1:0-2944 GCA_041573815.1 Desulfuromonadales bacterium | reverse complement strand
GGATTTCCAACTCAAAACGTTTACCGACGAGATTCTGCCGGAAATAAAGGTTCGTAAAGAAGCAAGCGGTGAGGAGAAAAAGCTCCGAATCTGGAGTGCCGGATGTTCGTCTGGTGAAGAGCCCTATACAATCGCTATGTTGTTGCTCGATAAGCCTGAATTCAGGGATTGGAAGATTGAAATTATTGGCACCGATATAAGTCACCGGGTTTTACAGATTGCTCGTAAAGGTGTTTATGGTGATGTCTCTTTTCGTTCAACTGACGAACTGACAAAGAGACGATTCTTTACCGAAGTTGATGGTAAATATCGAGTAAATGATGATGTCAAGAGCCTGGTTTCAATCAGCCATTTGAATCTGCTTGACGCACCGAGAGTATCGTTGCTCGGGAAAATGGATATTGTGTTCTGTCGTAATGTCATCATTTATTTTGATATCGCAGCCAAAAAGAAGGTCATAGAGAGCTTTCATCAACGTCTCCGTCCAGAAGGCTTTCTTCTTTTGGGACACTCTGAATCACTGATGAACATCACCAGTTCATTTGCTCTTCGCCATTTTACAAACGATATGGTTTATCAACGCCCGGCGCAAATGCCTGATATGCTGCTATGAGCAAAGATTTGATAAAAGTACTTGTTGTTGATGATTCTGCTTATAATCGCAGAACGATCATCCGGATGCTCGAAGAAATTCCCGGGGTGAAAGTTGTCGATTACGCCTGCGATGGCGAAGAGGCTCTGCGCAAGGCTATTGATCTCAAGCCTGATTTGATTACCCTTGATCTGGAAATGCCGCGTATGGACGGTTTTACGGTTTTGCGCATTATTATGCAGAATCGACCGGTTCCGGTCATTGTTGTCTCGTCACGCTCTGATGATGAAAATGTTTTCCGGGCGATGGAGTTCGGTGCGGTGACTTTTATCCCCAAGCCCAGCGCCCGCATCTCACCGGAGCTGTTTAA
Source organism: Desulfuromonadales bacterium (assembly GCA_041573815.1). Classification (GTDB taxonomy): domain Bacteria; phylum Desulfobacterota; class Desulfuromonadia; order Desulfuromonadales; family UBA2294; genus BM707. The sequence continues at coordinate 1,982 of JBFFPW010000287.1, read as the reverse complement.
TATCAGGGATGACCTGCACGAGAAGGTCGCTGCTATAGTCCAAACTGATATGAATAAGGTGCTGCGACGCTCAATCAAGGATGATGGGGAGAGTACACGCAAACGTATTCGAGCCGGGATCAAAAAAGGCCGTAAAGGGAGTGCCGTAGAGCTGGTGGCCATCGGCTCCTCAACTGGTGGTCCACCGGCATTGCAGAAAATAATATCTGCTATTCAGGATGAAGTTCCGGTTGCTTTTGTTATTTCTCAGCACATGCCACCTGGATTCACTCGGGCATTTGCTGACCGTTTAAACAAGTTTTCTGCTTTGGAAGTCAAGGAAGCCGAGAATGGCGATGAAGTTAGACCTGGGCGGGTACTGGTTGCTCCAGGTGGGACTAATCTAACTTTCCGGCAACATGCAGGGAAAATCGTCGCCAAAATCAGTGACCCGGAGCCCGGCCAGCGGTATGTTCCATCAGTTGATGCCATGTTTAACTCGGCCGCCGAATTTTACGGTTCATCGGTACTGGGTGTTGTTTTGACCGGCATGGGGAATGACGGTGCCGCTGGAACAAAGCGGGTTAAACTGCATGGTGGCAAGGTGTTGGCCGAGTCTGAAGAAAGCAGCGTTGTTTTTGGTATGCCGAAAGAAGCAATCGCCACAGGTGATGTCAGTCGGATCGTTTCACTGGACAGGATGTGTGACGCAATTCTGCGTGAGTGCGGTTTTTAATAGAAGTTTGTTGTAAAGTGTGGAAATTTTCACAATTGACTGCTAGGATTGGGACTTGTAAGTTTCCTGATGCCAAGGAGTGGGTGAATGACCGAAAAAGACAAAGACCAGAGTTCTGATAAACAGAAGCGTGCGGAGGAGTTCCTGCAGGTTTTTAAAAAGGGTGCGGACTTCACCCACGACCTGTTGAAAGAGAACGAGCGTCTCCGTTTCCAGAACCTGCAATTAGAAGAACAGCTCAAGAGCCCCGATTCGGATGGCGGTTCGCCTGAATCTTCGACGCTTATTGAGAAAATCCAGAAACTTGAGGATGAAAAAGAAGAGATTCTTGGTCGGATCAAGCAGGTTGAAGCCGAGAATGTAGATTTTGCTAACCGCTATGTTGAGATTGAAAATGAAAACAACATGCTGGCTAATCTCTACATTGCTTCTTATCAGCTGCATTCAACCCTCGACTTCAAAGAGGTTCTGCAGGTTATTCTCGAAATCGTTATAAACCTGATTGGTGCTGAAGAATTCTCAATTCTACTGCTCGATGAGAAGTCCAATAAACTTCAGGCCGTTGCCAGTGAGGGTTTGCAGAATAGTGAGCTGCCGACTTTTGAGCTGGGTGAGGGGATCATCGGTGAGATGGCCAAGACCGGTGAGAATTACTTCATCGACGAACTGGAGGGTTACGAGAGAGATTTTCATCATCCGCTGGTTTGCATTCCTTTAAAGATCAAGGAACATGTCATCGGTGTCATCGTTATTTATAAACTGCTTGTACAAAAAGAAAAGTTTAACGATGTCGATTATGAGCTGTTTACCCTGCTGGCAGGGCATGCAGCAACGGCAATTTTTTCTTCAAAACTTTACACTGAATCGGAAAGAAAGTTGTCAACGATTCAGGGTTTTATAGATTTGATGACCAAGTAACATAAGGTTAGCGGAGGGTTCCATGTCGACATTTAATGTCCTCGTTGTTGAAGATTCACCCACAATGCGTCAGCTTATTGTTTTTGCGCTAAAACGTATCCGTGGTCTTAATATTACTGAAGCGAATGATGGGGTCGATGGTTTAAAGAAAATATCTGCGGAGAAGTTCGATCTCATTCTGACAGATATTAATATGCCGATTATGGATGGCTTGAAACTGGTCAGTCTTGTTCGTAATGATCCGAACTACAAGGATGTTCCGATTGTTATTATCACAACCGAGGGGGCCAATGAGGACAAGGAAAGAGCCATGGCTATCGGTGCGAATGACTACATAACCAAGCCGATC
>JBFFPW010000286.1:0-2951 GCA_041573815.1 Desulfuromonadales bacterium | reverse complement strand
TGCACATCCATTAGATTCCGAACCTTTGGTTTGCGATGTTCAGAAGAGCAAGACTGGGCACTTGACCGTATGCACAATGTAGTTTGCCACAGAACCAAACATGATGTCACGCAGTCCCCCGCCGCCGGGATGACGACCGATGATCACCAGTTGGATGTTCTGTTCTTCGACAACTTTCAGGATTTCTATGCCAGGGGTTCCCAGCTCAAGCAGTAACTCCGGTTCAAAGCCAGCGTCCTGAAAAGGCTTGGCAAGTTTTTCAAGTATGCGTTTGCCCGATTTTTTAGCAGCATCGTGGACCATGTTTCTCTGGATATCAGGGACGAGGCGGTGGACCAGATGGACATCAACAACATGGAGAAGGAAAATTTCTCGAGGTACTATCTCCCGGTTAGCAATGACGGCTTGAATTGTTTTTTGTGCTGTTGCCGACTCGTCGACAGGAATCAATACACTTCGGGTCATACCAAACTCCTTCGTTCTCGGTGTTGCAGTAATCAGCCGTAAACCAGTCGCGGTAAGAAAAGGACAAGGTCAGCCCAATAGGTCAGGACCAGCAGGATCGCGATCTGAATCAAGATGAATGGCATAACCGCCTTGGAGACGTAAACCAAGTTTCGGTCGACCACTGCTCCAGAAATGTAGAGACTGACACCTAGCGGTGGCGTGCAGTACCCGATCCCCAGGTTTATCGTCATTAGCAAACCGAAATGCATCGTGTCTATACCGAACGAGGCAAGCAGCGGCAAGAATATCGGGGTCAGTATCAACGTTGCAGAAATGATGTCCATAAACATGCCGACGATCAGCAACATAATATTAACTGCCAGCAGGAAAACCCACGGAGATGATATCTGGCTGACGACGGCATTGGCGATTTTGTCCGGTATCTGTTCAAAGGTGAGGTACTCGCCAAAGACCGAAGCTCCGGCAACAATGATCAATAAGGTTGCCGAGGTGACTGATGAGCTGACGATGACCTGCTTGATATCTTTAATCTTCAAGTCTTTGTGGATGAAGATTTCAACAAAAAAGGCATAGAAACATGCGACGACTGCCGCTTCGTTGGCGGTGAACATTCCTGAGTAGATACCGCCGAAAATCAGCAGAGGGAGACAAAGAGCCCAGAAACTCTCTTTGATAACCGCGACTATTTCCGCGAAGCTCGGGCGGTCCAACGTTTTGTAGTTTCTCCGCTTACAATAAAAGTAGGCGTACAGGCTCATCGCCACCATGATCATTATTCCCGGTATAAAACCGGTCAGAAACAGGGCTTCAATCGGGTCGTTGCTGACCATGGCATAGAGAATCATCGCTATCGATGGGGGGATGATTATGCCAAGGTTTGGCGCAGTGGTCATGATGCCGACGGAAAACTTTTCATCATAACCGTTTTCAATCAGTGCCGGGATCATGAAGCCACCAATCGCGACCACGGTGGCGACCGTTGACCCAGAGATGGCACCGAAGAAGCCGCAGGCCAATATGCCAGCCATTGCCAGTCCACCCGGCAAAAAGCCGACCAGGACATTGGCGGTTTTGATCAGCTTTTGTACAATTGAGCCGGTGGTCATGATGTTGCCGCAGAGGATAAAGAAGAGCACCACGACCAGGGCAAATTTATCCATGCTGCGGTAGAGAACTTCAATGACAATTTGCGGGTCGATGCCGATCATGAAGACCAGTCCGACTGTGCCAGTAAAAAAGAGCGCCATAAAAACCGGCACCGTTGAGGCGAGCAGGCCCAGTAGTAAAAGTAGGATGGTCAGGTAATTGGTTTCCATAAATATCTGTACAACTCAGTCGGGATCGGTGGGGATCCGTTTCAGTTGACAGTTCCCTCCTTCCAGTCTTCCACAATGATCAACAGGGTCCGAAAAAACATCATCGCACCCATCATCGGCAACACGGCGTAAAAGATCCACTCCGGGATCTGCAGGCTGGCAGTTCGTGCATATTTGTCTTCATACATCATGACCGTCATTGTCCAGCCAAGGTAGACCATCGAACCAGAAAAAATCAGGGTAATCGCATTGGCAAAGATGTTCAGGATCTTTTTTAGCCCCGGAACCAGCTGCGGCAAGGCATCAATGCGAATCAATGAACGGCCACGAATCGCGACGATACAGCCGACATACGTTGAAAAATAGATCGTTTTGCGCACGACTTCGTCAGACCAGTAGAGATTGACATCGTTTGTCAATTTGCGCAGCAAAACATTGGTCATAGCGACGGTCAGGGCGATACAGACCGAAAGGAAAAGAGACCAATCTTCGAAGATTGTAAATGCACGATCAATTTTCTGAATCGTTTTTTTAAACATTATAGTGTCCAGAATAATAAAAGCCGGGGAGCAGAACTCCCCGGCTCCATTAAAGAACAGGAAAGACCCAAAATTAAAAACTACTTGAGCGTGGTGCGGACTTTGTTCAGATAGTCCATCCCGATTTTCTCTCCCCAGGAGGCATAAACAGGCTCTGCCATCTTTACAAGGGTGGCCTTGTCGGCGTCTGAGATCTGGATGAATTCTACACCGGCTTCCTTGGCCTTGGCGATCTGTGCATCATGCTGCTCTCTGGTCAGCGCGCGGGTTTTTACGCTTTCCTCTTCGAGAACTTCAATGAAGACTTTTTGCAGGTCTGCCGGCAGTTTGTTGAACCAGCGCTTGTTGACCAGGTGGACGAAAAGGCCTTGGGCATAGTTGAGTTCGGTGAAGTATTTGGCGATGGTGAACTTTTTGGTGATATTGCAGACGATCGCCGTATGGTCGAGACCATTGATGACGCCGGTCTGCAGTGCCTGTGGAACATCTGGCCAAGGCATGACGGTGAACTTGGTTTCCCATGCGTTGTACACATCGATATTGACGGGAGCTTCAGCAATACGGAAGTTGACGGATTTTGCCTCTTCAATAGTGCGCACTGGTGTCGTGGTGTCCCAGCCATATTGGC
>JBFFPW010000285.1:0-2965 GCA_041573815.1 Desulfuromonadales bacterium | reverse complement strand
TTCACGACCTCAGTAATCACATCTTCCTTGAGTGGAAGATGTTTCATGACTGCCCCGACCATCACCATGTTGACAGCCTTACCGTTGCCAGCAGCCCTGGCGATAGAGAGAGCTTCAATCCCTTGCGCATCCGCGCAACAGGCTTCAATCTGTTGCTCAACATCAGCCGGATAAACCGCCAACCCGGCAGCAACCGTGCTGGGGTTGATGGACACCTTACAGTAAACCAGACGTCCACCCGGTTTTAGATAGTGGATGTAGCGTAGTGCTTCCAGTGGTTCGAAGGAGATCAACAGGTCGGCACTTCCGGGCATGACTATCGGCGAATTAATCTGGTCACCGATACGGACAAAGCTGATGACGCTACCTCCGCGTTGGGCCATGCCGTGCACTTCGTTCTGCTTGACGTCCATGCCGCTAACCAGTGCGCTTTCGGCAAGAACCTTGGAGGCCATCAGAACGCCCTGGCCGCCGACACCGGCAATAACGATATTAAAGATTTGCATTGTTTTCTCCCTCAATCGTGTGCATCGCGTCGAATTTACAAGTCTGCTGACAGATACCGCAACCGTTGCAGACGTTGGGGTCAACCCGGACTTTCTGCTTTTCGCCGGTGGCGGTCAAACCAAGTGCCATGCAGGCTACTTTCAGGCAGGCCCGACAACCGGTGCACTTTTCCTGATCGACATCCATGGCTGGTTTACGGATCTTGTAACGCAGAATGCAGGGGTTCTTGTCGATCAGCACGTAGGGGCCCGGTGTTGCGAGTCCCTTTTTGATCGCTGCCTCTGTCTCGCTGAGATCGTAGGAATTGAGCTCCACAACATTGTCGATGCCCAGTGCCTTGACCAGCGGAACCATTTCGACCTGACGGGCAGGGATGCCTTGCAGAGTCTCACCTGTGCCAGGGTTCTCCTGGCCGCCGGTCATGCCCGTGGTGCGATTGTCCATAATGATAACCAGGGCATTGCCACCGTTGTAGGCCATACTCATCAGGCCGGTCATCCCGGAGTGGAAAAAGGTTGAATCGCCGATCACAGCGACCGGCTTTTCTTCTCGGCCGGCGATGGCATTGACCTTGGCCATGCCGTGGGCGGCGCTGATGCTGGCGCCCATATCGATGACCGAGTGCATGGCGCTCATTGGTGGCAGAGCACCCAACGTGTAGCAGCCGATATCACCGGAGACAAAAACCTTGAGCTTGCTGAGGATGGTGAACAGACCACGGTGAGCACAGCTGGGGCAGAATACCGGTGGCCGCTGCGGCAAGCCAGCGACGGGGCTGGCGGTCTCGACTTCGGCCCCGCCGAGGGCGGTTCTCATGATGTCAGCATTTATCTCACCGCAGAGCGGAAGTTTATTCTTGCCGATTTCAACGTCGACGCCCATGGCGCGGATTTGCTCTTCGAAAATGGCATCCATCTCTTCGACGATCACCAGGCGTTTGACGCTTTTTGCGAATTCTTGAATTTTGCGTGCCGGAAGAGGATGAACCATACCAAGTTTCAATATGGACGCATTCGGACAAGATTCTCGGACATGCTGGTAAGCGACCCCGGATGTAATGATGCCGATCTCGGTGTCTCTCATCTCAACCCGGTTTAAAGGTGTCGTTTCTGCATATTCCTGTAATTTTAGTAACCGTGCTTCAACTTCGATATGCTTGAGCTTGCCGAAGTTTGGCAGCATCACGTATTTGGGGACATCCTTGACCCATTCACCGATCTGAGGGGCAATCTTTTCTTGCTGGACAACCACTCCCTTCGCATGCGAGATCCGTGTGGTGGTGCGCAGCATCAACGGTGTGTCGAATTGCTCTGATATTTCGAACCCGGCCTTTACCATCTCATAAGCCTCTTGAGAATCGGCCGGATCAAGCATCGGCACCTTAGCAAACTTGGCATAGTTTCGACTGTCTTGCTCGTTTTGTGAGGAGTGCATACCCGGATCGTCCGAGACCATCAGAATCAACCCGGCGTTGACGCCGGTATAGGTCAAAGTCAACAAGGCATCGGCGGCGACATTGACCCCGACATGCTTCATGGTCGAGAGGGAGCGTCCGCCGGCGATGGAGCCGCCGATCGCTGACTCCAGGGCAACTTTTTCATTCGGAGCCCACTCACAGTAGACGTCACCCAGGCGGGCGACTTCTTCGAGGGTTTCTGTACTCGGGGTGCCCGGGTAACCGGAGGCGAAGACCCCGCCGAAATCCCCGAAACCGAGTGCGATGGCTTCATTGCCGGAAATTATTTTTTTCATCAAAACCTTCCCTTGTTAGCTGGCTGAGGTGAAACAGCCAGATTAAGTTTCATGTTATGAAATAGCTTATGCTGGCCGACGATCTTCGATCCGCTTGGCCTTTCCTTCGCTGCGCGCGATGCTGTTTGGCGGCACCAGATCGACCTGGACTGTGATGCCGATAGCGTCTTTGATGTCCTGTTGCACATTTCGTTTTTTGCTGCGTACGGTCGCGACATCTTCGAGAATATCAAACTCATCCCCTTTGAGGATGTCTGCAGCCGCTTTGATCATGAAATCCTCAGTAACTTCAATCTTGACCCGCAATGCGTCCATCGCGCCTTTGCGCTCAACGATGACCATGTAGTGGGGGGAGACGCCTTCGCGTTTCAGGATGATTGACTCAATCTGTGATGGGAAGACATTGACCCCACGGATTATCAACATGTCGTCGCTACGCCCGGAGACACGGTCCATCTTGACCAGGGTGCGACCGCAGATGCACGTTCCGTAGCTGAGCCGTGTGATGTCGCGGGTGCGGAAGCGCAACAGAGGCTGTCCCTGATTCGCAATGGTCGTAAAAACAAGTTCGCCCAGTTCGCCCTCGGGAAGAACCTCGCATGTGTCCGGGTCAATTATCTCTGGATAGAAATAATCTTCATTGATGTGCAAGCCATGCTGATGCTCGATGCATTCGAAGGCAACCCCGGGTCCGATGATTTCAGAG
>JBFFPW010000284.1:0-2972 GCA_041573815.1 Desulfuromonadales bacterium | reverse complement strand
GATGGCTGTCTTTAGTGTCGGGTTGGTTTTTCTGGTCTTCAGGAATAGTGGCCTGGGTCGGCCGCAAGGAGTCATTCTTCTTGCAGGCTACCTGTTCTTTATTGCCTCACTGTTTTTCTAGCGGAGTTTTCTGAATGCATCGTTTTTTGTTTCTCTTTTTCTGGGTGTTTTGTCTTTTATTTCACCCGTTTTCTTTGGCGTTTGCAGTTGATTCTTCACCACCTGAATCGGAGGCAGGGAATGACCGCATTGAGAGATTGCTCAAGCATAATGTCAATTATGATCTCGGCTTTCTCTGGCTTGACAAGGTTGCCGTTGCCAATTTCAAATTGCAAAAAAGTAACAAACCAGGTCTCTATATCGCTTCACTGAGTGCCAAGACGGTCGGTATTGCTGCATCTTTGACCAATCATCGGAAACAGCAATATGTTTCGATGATGCAGCTGATGCCCGATGGCAGTTTTCGTTCAGTCAGGCACACATCGCAAATTGAAAAAGGTGGTGTCATCAGGGCCAAGGTTTATCAGTTTGATTATGAAAAAAAAGAAGTGGCTTACCAGTATTTCAAAAAAGGCAAGTTGACGGATGAAAAATTACTGGACCTTGATAGCGCTGATTTTCCGAGTGATATTTTAACCACCTATTTTAACCTTGTGGCTGGCGCCTATGGACCAATGAAGGTTGGAGAACATTACGAAATACCGACGTTCAGCAAAAAGGGGATTGGCAATATAAACATTGATTTTATCCCTGCCAGTGAGCGGCCGAAGAAAAGTTTTTTTAACGAAAACCTGTTGATATGCCGGGTTCTGGTTGATCAGGATGTTTTTGATACCAAGGATGGAACGATCTATATCGGTTATGACGACAAAGGTTTGCCGGTTCGCGGCATTGTTGCTGATATTATCGGCCTTGGAGATGTCCGGGGCGTTATGAAGTAGTTACTGGTTTCTGTAAGAGTCTCGCCAGTTGTCCGGGTTCTGTTACCGGTTCCTGGCAACTTTTGTCCCGACAAAGCCAGGCTGTTGCCTGGCCTTTTTTTGTTGTTTTATCCGTGACGATGGGGGCTATGGTCGCAATTTCCGTGTCGTCTTGTCTTTTGAAAATCACTTCAAGTCGCGGGTGGTAGCTGTTGCGAGCTACTTTGAGCAGGTTCTCCGGGGTTTTGTGGTCTCCGGCAATAACGAGGCTTTCGGTTGGCCCGAACAGGTAATCTGCGGCGATCAGCGACATGGAAAAAGCTGTCGGGTAGTTTTTGATCAGCGGGGCGTTGTTTCGCAAGATACTTTCTCCGGCATCACTGAAGTCTTGACGGCCGGTCAGCAGTCCGAGTCGCATCAGTACCATTGCCGCAGTGCCATTGCCGGAGGGCATGGCGCCGTCCTGCAGGTTCCTGCCCCTTGTCAGTATCTTTTCGGCATCATGTCCGGTGTCATAAAGTCCACCATCGCCATCTGAGAACAAGTTGAGCATTTCTTCAGTCAATTGGACGGCCCACATGAGGTCTTTGGTCAGGAAGCTGGCCTGGTAAAGTTCAATTATCCCCCAAATCAAAAATGCATAATCTTCAAGAAATGCCGGAATGACAGCTTCGTTCTGTCGCCATCGGCGCAATAGTCGGCCGTTTTTGTCGAAAAGGCTCTCTTTGAGGAAATTTGCTGCGTTCGTGGCATCGCTGATGAGATCCTGGTCTCCTGTCGCAGCACCAAGGCGGGCCAGGGCCGCAATCGTCAAGCCATTCCAGGAAGTGATGATCTTGTCGTCACAGTGTGGCTGTTGCCTTTTATCGCGGTGCGGAAGAAGTGTTTCACGACTCCTTCGGAGAAGAGAAACGTCAAGTCCTTCCGGTAAATAGAGAATGTTTTTGCCTTCAAAATTCCCTTCAGCACTTATACCAAACAGCCGTATGGCGTCGTTGGCTGTTTTATCGTCAAAATGTTGTCTGATCTGTTCGATCGACCAGAGATAACTGGTCCCTTCTTCGCCTTCCGAGTCGACATCTTCGCCACAGAAAAAAGCACCTTCCGGCGATTTGAGTTGTCCTGTTATGTATGCAGCAACATCAAGCGCCATATCTTTATAAAACGGATCAGAACTGAACTGCCAGGCGTCTATGCAGGCGAGAATGAGAAGACCTTGATCGTAAAGCATCTTTTCAAAGTGTGGAACCAGCCAGCGCTCATCAACCGAGTAGCGGTGAATGCCGCTGGCCAGTTGATCATAGATGCCACCCAGCCTGATTGCTCTGAGGGTGTTGAGGGCCATCTCGGCGGTTTCAGTGTCGTTGTGCCGGTCACCCATGCGGATCAGGAGTGACAGGTTGTGTGGTGAGGGAAATTTGGGTGCCTGGCCAAATCCACCGTAGATCGGGTCATACTGTTTTTGATATTCCTGAATCGCTTGCGGGAAGATCTCCTCTGTCAGTAGTGTTCTGTTTTGCGGTTTTTTTTCGGCTTTCTTGAGGATATCGAAAACCTGGCTGCCGGATACCGTTATCTTGTCTCGGTCACTCTGCCAGAGATCGGTGATGCGATTCACCAGGGAGATGAGGCCCATCATCCCCTGGCGGTCATCCTTGGGGATGTAGGTCGCAGCAAAAAATGGCAAAAGGTCTGGAGTCAGGAACAGGGTCAGGGGCCAGCCACCACTGCCGGTCATTGCCTGGCAAGCTTGCATGTAAGTCGCATCAATGTCGGGACGCTCCTCCCGGTCAACTTTTATCGGTATGTAATTTTTGTTGATTATTTCTGCGACATGGGTGTCTACGAATGATTCTTCTGCCATGACGTGGCACCAGTGGCAGGTCGAGTAGCCGATTGACAGGAAGATTGGTTTGTTTTTGGTTTTAGCCAGTGCCAACGTCGATTCTTGCCAGGCATGCCATTTGATCGGATTCGTTGCGTGTTGCAGAAGATAGGGGCTCTTTTCGAATATCAGACGGTTGTAATCAATGCCGCCGTCCTCGGGGAGTC
>JBFFPW010000283.1:0-2977 GCA_041573815.1 Desulfuromonadales bacterium | reverse complement strand
TTCACTCGGCGACACCTATATCCAGCAGGAACGGATTGATGATGCCGTCAAGGTCTGGAAGGATGGCTACCTTGCTCTCGGAAAATCGGTCTTCCTCTCCAGAATGGAAGATTTCTATCTCAACGCTGAAGACCCGTCGACCCTGCTGGGTGTTTACAAATCAATTCTCGAACAACGTGATAATGACCTGGTTCTGAGGCTCTTTTACGGCAAACTCTGCCTGCGCCTGGAAATGGTCGACGAAGCCCTTGAGCAACTCTTTGCCGTGGAGAGTACGGGCGTTGAAACCCCGCAACTCCACCTTCTGCTGGCCGAAGCTCATCGGCGCCGTAACCGCATTGATGAATCAGTTGATCAGTACAAGAAAGCCCTCGGAGTCGATGGTCGCCTGCGTATCAACTATGTCTGTGATACCTGCAGCTCTATCGCCGAAGAATGGCAGAGCCGCTGTTCTGGCTGCGGCAGCTGGGGAAGCTTCAGCGTCGCCGGCCGTCAGCAGATTCTTAACGCACCGAACCTGACTGATGCCAGGCCGATTCATCACGGCGAACGTGAATGAGTTCCAACCAAAAAAAACGCCCGGTCGTCCTGATGATTCTGGACGGCTGGGGCTACAATCCATCCTGTGACAACAACGCCGTCTGCCTGGCAAAAACCCCCAATCTCGACAAACTGTTCGAAGAATACCCACACACGCTGATCGGCGCTTCCGGTCAGGATGTCGGTCTACCTGACGGGCAGATGGGCAACTCCGAAGTCGGCCATCTCAACCTTGGCGCTGGTCGCGTTGTGTACCAGGATCTGACCCGCATCAGCCTGAGCATCGAAGATGGCTCCCTGTTTACCAACCCGGCCCTGACCACCGCCTTTGAAAAAGTATTGGCGACTGGCGGTAAATTGCACCTGATGGGACTTCTATCAGATGGCGGTGTCCACTCACACAACAGCCACCTTTATGCGCTTGTCGAAATGGCCAATCGGGCCGGCATTGCCGACATCTGCCTGCATACTTTTCTCGATGGCCGCGACACACCACCGAAAAGCGGCGTCGACTACCTCCAGCAACTCGAAGATAAGTTGACCCGGATCGGCAACGGCCGGGTCAGCTCGGTTATCGGTCGCTTTTACGCCATGGACCGTGACAACCGCTGGGATCGAGTCGAGCGAGCTTACCGGGCGATGACCGAAGGTAACGGCATTCCGGCTGAATCAAGCGCCGCGGCAATTACTGCGGCCTATAGTGATGGTCAGAACGATGAGTTTGTCGAGCCACGAACCATTACGCACGACGGTTCTCCCGCCGGAACGGTCGATGATGGCGACGCCATCATTTTCTTCAACTTCCGCGCCGACCGCGCCCGGGAAATTACCCGCTGTTTTACCGAGCTCAACTTTGACGGATTCGATCGCAAGCTTGAACCAAAACTGGCTGATTTTGTCTGCCTGACCGAGTACGATGAAACATTCACTCTGCCGATCGCTTTCCCGTCAGAAGAGTACAGCAATATCCTCGGCGAAATCGTTGCTGACGCCGGACTGAAGCAACTCCGCATCGCCGAAACTGAAAAATATGCCCATGTCACCTTCTTCTTCAACGGTGGCCGTGAGGAACCATTCAAGGGCGAAGATCGCGCCTTGATCCCCTCACCGAAAGAGGTGACAACCTACGATCAGAAACCGGCCATGAGTGCCGGCGAAGTCACCAACGAAATGATCCGTCGCGTCGAATCGGACCAGTATGACCTGATCGTTCTCAATTTTGCCAACCCGGACATGGTCGGTCATACCGGCATGCTCGACGCTGCCATCACCGCCATGGAAGCAGTTGACACCAGTGTGGGTCAGGTGATTGACGCAACTCTGAAAGCTGACGGCTGCCTGCTGATCACCGCCGACCACGGCAACTGCGAGCAGATGGCCGACACCAACGGCCAACCACATACCGCGCACACGACGAATCCGGTCTCTCTGCTTTTGGTCGGTTATTCGGAAACAGCCCGCCTGAAACCGGGCATTCTGGCCGACATTGCGCCAACCCTGCTCGAATTGATCGGTTTGCAAAAACCCGAGGAGATGACCGGGAGCAGCCTGATCAGCTGATAGTTGTAACGACACAACTGGAGGGGGATTCATGCACTTCATGCCCTGGTTGCAGCAAGCAACCCGCGACATGTTTAATATTCTGCTGCCTCCAGCCTGTGCCTTCTGTCTCGATACTCTCGCCCCACCTGATCCCGATTTTTTATGCAACGCCTGCCGCGATCTGATTCGGCCACTACAAAAGCCCTGTTGCCCTCGTTGCGCCCTGCCCTATCCGGCTGAAACCGGGACGGGTCATTTCTGCCAGAGCTGCTTGCAGGAGAAAACAATTAAATTCAATAGCGTTACCGCGGCTGGCCCCTATGAAGGTCTGCTCCGTGACGCCATTCACCGCTTCAAATACCGCAACGATATCAACCTCGACCGCCCCCTCGGTTGCCTGCTCGCCCGAGAGATTGTGAAGACGGCCCAACCGGCCGACCTGGTTATCCCTGTCCCGCTGCACAAAACAAAACTCCGGCAACGAGGCTACAATCAGTCGGCGCTGCTGGCCAGGCAGATTGCAAAACAGCTCCAATGGCCTTATGCCAGCGACCTGCTGATCAGAACAAGGCCCGACCCGCCACAGAAAGAGCTGGCCGCCCGCGACCGAACAAAAAATGTCAAAAATGCCTTTACCCTGCAACGGCAGCTGGCGGGAGAGCGGATTCTCCTTGTTGACGATGTCATGACCACCGGAGCAACAGCTCGTGAGTGTTCGCGAACACTCATTTCCTCTGGCGCGACAGCTGTCGATGTTGCCGTCCTCGGCCGGGCACCTTTACGATAAATGAATAAAAATTGAGTGCAGACTGTGATAACATCAACTTCTGTGAGATTTTTCTTATGACACCAAAAGCCAATCAATTTCTCGAAGCACTCAGCCAGGACCAGATCC
>JBFFPW010000282.1:0-2980 GCA_041573815.1 Desulfuromonadales bacterium | reverse complement strand
GCTGGCCAGGCGGAAGCTGGTCCCTTCGGCCGGCGTGGCTTCGAGGTTGTAAAGATGACCGGTCTCTTCCTGAAAGGCCTCGAGCTGCTTGCGCATAAACTGCATGGTTTCAACAGCAAAGTCATGCCCGGTCGAGGTATCAATACCGCAACCGATCAGGTTCATACAGGCTTCGTTCATGCCGATCAGGCCGATCGTTGAGAAATGGTTATCCCAGAAGTGACCACTGCGCTCACGAATGGCCGAAAGGTAGAACTTGCTGTAGGGGTAGAGACCATCCTCGGTGAAGCGATCGAGCTGCTTCCGCTTCAACTCCAGTGACTCGAAGGCCAGCTTCATCAGGTCGGAAATGCGTGAGAAAAACGATTGCTTGTCCGGAGCCACATAAGCGGCCCGCGGCAGATTCAGAGTGACAACGCCGATCGATCCGGTCAGAGGATTCGAACCAAACAGACCGCCGCCCCGACGCCGCAGTTCACGGTTATCAAGACGCAAACGACAACACATCGAACGGGCATCTTCCGGATCCATATCCGAGTTGACGAAGTTGCTGAAGTACGGGATTCCGTACTTGGCAGTCATCTCCCAGATCGGCTCATAACGCGGGTTGTTCCAATCGAAATCAACCGTAATGTTATAGGTCGGAATCGGAAAGGAGAAGATCCGCCCCGATGAGTCACCGGCCATCATCACTTCACAGAAAGCCCGATTGAACAGGTCCATCTCATCCTGGAAATCACCGTAGGCATCGTCCTGCAATTCACCACCGACCACGACGGCCTCGTTGGCCATGTTGGAGGGTGGATTGATATCGAGGGTGATATTGGTAAACGGCGTCTGGAAACCGACGCGGGTCGGTACATTCATGTTGAAAATGAATTCCTGGATCGCCTGCTTGACTTCATCGTAACCAAGATTGTCGTAACGGATAAAAGGGGCCAGCAGGGTATCGAAATTGGCGAACGCCTGAGCTCCGGCCGCTTCGCCCTGCAGGGTATAGAAGAAATTCACGACCTGCCCGAGGGCGGTGCGAAAATGCTTGGCCGGACCGCTCTGCACCTTGCCGTAAGCACCGGTGAAACCTTTGAGCAGCAGATCCTTCAGATCCCAGCCACAGCAATAAACCGACAACATGCCGAGATCGTGAATATGAAAATCGCCGTTGCGATGGGCGCTGGCAACCGGCTCCGGGTAGATCTTGTTGAGCCAGTAGTTACTGGTGATATTGGCGGCAATATGATTATTCAGGCCCTGCAGCGAATACCCCATGTTGGCGTTTTCGTTGACGCGCCAGTCTTCCTGGGTCAGATAGGAATCGATCGACTCGATCGACTCCTGCATGAACTGCTGGGTTTGCCGTAATGATTCGTGTTGTTTACGGTAAAGTATGTAGGTTTTGGCGACCTTGGCGTGGCCATTTTCGATAAGGATTTTTTCGACCAGATCCTGGACGTTTTCAACCGTCGGAACCCGCTCATCCTTGTAGATAACATGGAGGATACCAACAACCTGAGCGGCTATTGAACTTGCCTTCTCCATGTCGGTACCGCCGACAGCACGCACCGCTTTTTCAATCGCCCCCTGGATCTTCCCTTGCTCAAAGGGGGCCAGCCGCCCGTCCCTCTTACGGATATAATCGATCATCAACTTCCCTCCACGCCCCGTCAAAACGAGCCGCCCCCTCCTTCACCACATTGAATAACGGGCAGGCTGTATAAATTAAAAGTAAATGGAAGTTAACACAAATGCCGTTCTATTTCAAAGACAAAACCACTATATATAGTTATTTTTTTACATTCGAAACACCATATATTGTTAAAAAGTCAGTGGACAGCCTGTGGACAAAGCGGGACAACAATGGCTAAAGGGGCAGTATCCTTGACCGAACCATAGCGCTATGCTAAAGAAGTCGTCTGCACACACGGGAGGCAAAACATGGCAGACTTAGCCCGCTTTGGCATATCAATTGATGAAGACCTGCTGGACAAATTCGATGAGTTGATTAATGGCAAAGGCTATCGGAACCGCTCGGAAGCAATCCGTGATCTGATCCGTAACGCTCTGGTTGAAGAAGAGTGGGGTCAGGATGACACGGAAACTGTCGGCACCGTCACCATCGTCTATGACCATCACACCCGCGATCTCGGTGACAAGCTGACCGAGCATCAGCACTCACATCACGACTCGATCATTTCGGCCATGCATGTGCATCTCGATTCACACCATTGTCTCGAGGTCGTGGTTGTCAAGGGGGCGGCAAGTGAAGTCAGAAGGCTGGCCGACGAATTGATCGGCACCAAAGGGGTCAAACATGGCAAGCTGGTCACCACAACGACCGGCAAAGGCTTTCGTTGACAACAAACAGAAAAGGCACCCGAGCGGGTGCCTTTTTAAATACTCATTTGATAAAAATCAAATCCCCAGATAGGCCTTCTTGACATCCTCATCATTCAAAAGGTTCTCGGCTGTATCCGCCAGGGTAATCGCCCCATTTTCCATAACATAACCACGATGTGCCAGTTTGAGGGCCTGGTTGGCGTTCTGCTCAACCAGGAAGATCGTCGTGTTGTTCTCATGATTAATCTTGCGGACAATATCGAAGATCTGCTTGATTATAATCGGCGCCAGCCCCAGGGATGGCTCGTCGAGCAGCAACAGACGGGGTCGGGCCATCAGGGCACGCGAGATAGCAAGCATCTGCTGCTCACCGCCGGATAAAGTACCACCGAGCTGGGTCCGCCGCTGGGCCAGAATCGGGAACAGGTCCATGACCATATTCAGATCCTGCTGAATAATCAGCTTGTTGGTCCGCAGAAAAGCCCCCATTTCAAGATTCTCGAGCACGGTCATATTCGGGAAAATCCGCCGGCCTTCCGGCACCTGGCAAAGCCCCATGACCGGCAGCTTTTCCGGGGATACCTTGTTGATGACCTGTCCCTGATAGAGAACCTCGCCTTTTTCGGCCGGAACAATACCGCAG
>JBFFPW010000281.1:0-2997 GCA_041573815.1 Desulfuromonadales bacterium | reverse complement strand
TTAATCGAAGAAACCGCATCCTATCGATACTGCCGTAAAGCCTTGTCAAACGCAGCCTCCGAATATCCGGGAATGCCAACATCACCGATTAAAACGAAGGGAACTCCACGGCTTTGGGTTAAAGAAGCTTTGCGCCTGGCGGCCGTCTGGTCCTTTTCAATATCGTATTTTACAAAAGGAATATTCTTCCTGGTAAAATAAGCCTCGGCTTTTTTGCAGTAACCGCACCAGCTGGTGACAAAAAGTTCAACGATCGGCAGGTCGACTGGCTGGAGATTCTTTGCTACAGACGGGGCCGACTGATCGCTCACCTGCTTACGTTCCGGAGCCTTACCATAACCTTCCAGGCGATTCGGTTCGGGGTTGACCTCCCTGGCATTTGCGTCGGCTGGAGGAGAGTCGGTAAAATGAACTGTCCCGTCATTATCAACCCATTTATAAATAGCAGCACCTGAATCGACCGTATAAATTGTCAAGAAAATCACAACGAATGCAACGATGGTAAAACGCATAAAATCTCCTGTAAGTGAAGTGCGTTCATAATAGACAAGCCCGGATGGGAAACCAAGGTTTTTTTCGGCAGGATTAGAATGGCTGGTGCGCCAGTCGACCAAGCGTTTCGATAGCGTGGTTTATTTTATCCGACCACATGGCGGCGTTGAGACGTATGCAATTTCTGAACTTGTTTGCCGCAGAGAATATGGGCCCCGGTGCGATCGTGATTCCTTCCCTGACCGCATCGGCATACAATGCCAACGAATCGACATTTTCAGGCATTTCAACCCAGAGACAGAAGCCACCGCGGGGCCGAGTCACCTTGGTCCCCTCCGGAAAGTACATACCGATGGCTTCACTCATCTGGGCTACCCGACGGGCAGATTCACGCCGCAGTTTACGCAAGTGCCGTTCATAACCGCCATTGGCAAGGAATTCGGCAACCGCCATCTGGGTCGGACTGGCTGAAGCCACCGTTGTCGCCATTTTCAAAGCCTCCAACTCTTCCTGATAACGCCCGGGAGCAATCCAGCCAACCCGATACCCGGGAGCGACCGTTTTACTGAAAGAAGAACAGAGCAAAACATTGCCATCACGTGAGTACGAACGGGCAACAGTCGGTCGGTCATCGGCAAAAGAAATGTCGCCGTGTATATCATCTTCGATCAACGGCACATCATGCTTAGCCAGGAGTTCAACCAACTTCTGTTTTCGTTGATCCGGAACCAGTGAACCGAGTGGATTGCTGAAGTTGGTCACCACCAGGCAGGCCTTGATGTCATTATGATCCAGGGCGTAACTCAGAGTCTCAAGGCTGATACCGTCGGCCGGTGATGTTGGGATTTCAAGCGCTTTTAAATCAAGAGCCTCGATTAACTGCAAAAAATTAAAAAATGTCGGCGATTCAACGGCGACGGTATCACCCGGCTTACACAAAACTTTCAACGCCAGAAATACCGCCTCCATACAACCGGTCGTGGTCACGATTTCATCCGGGCGCAAAGAGCAACCGGCCAACAACATATGCTTGGCGATCTGGGTTCGCAATCGTAAGTTCCCAGGGGGAACAGCATATTCAACACTCTGCTCCGGTCGTCGACGCAGTTCACTGGCAATCATGCGGTTCAATTTTTCAACCGGCAGCATGTCAAACCCGGGCCCACTGATGCCGAGTTGCAACAGGTCAGGGTTCATCGCATCACGCAAGATCATTCTCGACAGGTCGCTAATGCTGACTTCTGTCGGACTGATCTCGCGCTTGGAAATTTGCGGGTCGACCGGCACATCCGGCAGACGGGCACAAACAAAGTAGCCCGATTGCGGTCTCGCTTCAATCAGGCGGCGATCTTCGAGAAAAGCATAAGCCTGCTTGATGGTATTGATACTGACACTGAATTGCTGACTTAAGTTGCGGATCGACGGCACTTTGTCACCCGGCCGAAAAGTCTTCTCCTCAATCAGGTAGGAGATCCGATTGGCGACATCTTCATACAGCGGTATTTTACGTTCAGCGTTGTTTATTTCGGTCATGGGGAGATCCTACCGTTGATCAATCGGCCAGTACAGGCACAGTCGAAGCATTAACAAATGGGCACAGTAAACAAAAACAATAACTGTAATGGTTACAAAAGTCAAAAACTGGTTCTGTTATTGATTGTTGCTAAGAATTATAATGATTTCCAGAATCGAGGAACAAGAGGAGGTCATTATGGATATCGTACTCAACAATGGTGAAATCGTCTGTATCGACGGGGATGCCCGCACCTTGTCAATAGCGTGCCAAAGCGGGCGACTCTGGATTACCCAACCGGGAGACCCGAATGACTATATGATCGCCCCGGGAGAGAATTTCATTATTACCCGAAAAGGGAAAATTGCTGTTACTGCGATGTCCAATGCCTCGGTCTGCTTCACCTCGCCGATGGTGATGAAACAGACGGCCCTTCCCTGGCAGGTCATGACTGCCTGAGCAACATCAATGATATTTGGGTAGCAGACAAATAACACCGGCGGGTTCGGGATTGATATTCTTTGTTAAGATGAGTCGTGGGGTTCCGGCCCCACACGCCGTGCTCATTTTCTTTGATAAGCGTCAAAGAAAACGGAGCCAAAAGAAATCGCTCCCTGCCGGGGGCTTTTTTGTGCGGTTTGGTCTATTTCTATTCAATGGTGTTACTCGGGAGTTCGGCTTGAGCCGAACATGTTGTGCCTCCGTGGCTGTTGCGGTGAGTTGTCGTTTGAGGTAGCGGGCTACTTGAAACCTAGTAAGGACTTATGTGAGTAAGTCGAAGACCTGATTTTCCTTTTTTGCCTATTTAAGTTTTAGCTCTTGATCTTCCGACCCGTGGCGAAGCGCCGAGTGAGTCTCGATTAAAATCGATCAGCCGCAAAAACTGTTTGAGGACATATGAGAGTCAGCGAAGGAGGACGAGTTTTTTTGTGTCCGATTTTAATCGGTGCGGTCGAGGGAACAGCGCAGCGTCGGGGCGCGCCCTTTTCTGC
>JBFFPW010000280.1:0-3005 GCA_041573815.1 Desulfuromonadales bacterium | reverse complement strand
GCTTCAACATGTACATAGACAAAATCACGGGTTTTCAATGATTCAAGAGCCGCCTCAGCCTTGCCTAGATAATTGGTATCGATATAGCCGGTTGCGCCCGGGACATTAATCACATCGAGACCGGCGTAGATACCGATCCCTTTGATCAAGTCGACAGCCGAGATGACTGCGCCACCATTAATACCGAAACGTTGCTGCATGGTCTCCATCTTCGGTGCCCGACCATGTCCCCACAGCCAGATTGAACTGGCCGGAAGTTTCCGATTGCTCTCCCGTTGAACATTGACCGGATGATGGCGAAACAGCATCTGCGACGACGTCATCAAATCGATGAGTTCAGCGGCACCGTCCCCCTGCGGCATATAATCTTCAACAGTCTGGTCGCTGATGTCATGTGGCGGAAAAAACTTGAGTTTATCCTTGCCGTTTTTCCAGACCATGAGATGACGATAAGAGACACCGGGGTAAAAATGAAACTCATCGCCACCGAGTTCCTTCTGCAGGCAATTGATCAGTTCCGTTGCCTCCTCGGTCGTTATGTGGTCGGCGGAAAAGTCTTCCATATAGAGCTTGCCGTAATTCGCCGTCAGGGTGACCAGGTTCAGACGAAAAGCGACATCTTCCGGTGCCAGTTCTACTCCCATACTGGCGGCCTCAAGAGGAGAACGGCCGCTATAGCATTCAGCCGGGTCATAGCCGAAGACAGAGAGATTTGCGACATCACTACCGGGATGGAAGCCATCCTGTACCGTATAGGCCAGACCACACTGTCCTTCTCGCGCCAAACGGTCCATATTCGGGGTGTTTGCATATTCCAGAGGCGTTTTACCGCCGAGCTCCTCTATGGGCTCATCCGACATCCCGTCGCCGAGCAAAACAACATATTTCATTTATAACTCCAAAAACTATCAGCTTCGTGGGTGATGTATACCATGGATCTTCTTCAATCGTTCCCGGGTCACGTGGGTGTATATCTGCGTTGTGGAAATATCGGCGTGACCGAGCATGGTCTGGACCGAACGTAAATCTGCGCCATTATCGAGTAAATGCGTAGCAAATGAATGCCGCAGCGTATGTGGTGTTATGTTCTTTGCGATACCTGCCTGGGCCGTACGGCGCTTAATAATCTTCCAGAACCCCTGACGTGTCAAGCCCTGTCCGGAGCGATTCAGAAAAACTTCCGGCTGACCTTTATCCTTGGCCAATAATTTCCGGGATAAGCTCAAGTAAGCCTGTAAAGCTTCTATGGCCACTTCACCGATCGGCACAATGCGTTGTTTGCTCCGCTTGCCAAAGGCGACCAGATAACCGACATCTAGCTGCAGATCAGACAATTTCACACCGATCAACTCCGAGACACGCAATCCGGTCGCGTACAGCAGTTCCAGCATGGCCCGATCACGATAATCGAGGTTGTCTTCACCGGTCGGTGCCGCCAGAAGCCGTTCGACCTCGGCCGGCGAGAGTGTGTGCGGTAGAGATTTGATGCTGCGCGGTGCTTCGACCCGGTCAGCCGGATTCCCCTCGGTGATTTCTTCGGCGTGAAGAAACTTATGAAACATGCGCAACGACACAAGCACCCGGGCCCGACTGCGAGCCGACAGGTGTTGCTGTTTCAGCATGGCAAGAAACCGAAGAACAACCGGAGGCGTCACCCGGTTCGCGTCGGAAATCTTCTCTTGCTGTAAAAAATCCAGATAGCGTGAAAGGTCCCGACCATAGGCATCAAGTGTATTTGCCGACAGTCCTCGTTCGACAACAAGATAATTCAGAAAAAGGTCGAGGTATTGGTCCATAACTGATTATAATACAGTACTATTTATTGTTATCATCTGAAGAAATTCCGTCCAGCAATGCCTGCCGTACTTCCTCGATCTTCTGTTCATCTGTCACTTTCTGTCCGAAAATATCCTGAACGTAGAAGGTATCAGCGACCTGATCCACCTTGGTGGAAATTTTGGACACCCCGATATAAAGTCCCAGTTCCGACAAAGTCCGGGAGATATCATAAAGCAGACCGACCCGGTCTGTGGCATAGATATCGATCACCGAGTACTGATCGGAAACAGTGTTGTCAATTTCGACCCGATCGGGAAAACGGGGCTTCGGTCGTTCAGGAAGCAGACCGCCACTGAATCGTTTCTTGACGAGGCTACTAACCCGTTTGCGCCCCTCGATAACTGCATTCAGCTCCTTTTCAACCTTTTGCCATTTTTTCGGATTGTCAATAATGGAACCGGCCGGGCTGCGCACCTGCAGAATATCGAGAGCTTCACCGTTACTACGCGTGTAAATCTGCGCACCGAGGATATTGATACCGTTCGCCGCCATCACACCGCTGATCATTGAAAAGAGTCCGGGAACATCAACGGTTGAGACATAAACCTGTGAATAATCGCTCGATTCTTCGTGCTCAACCCGAAGCACCACCGTTTGCTCATCACGACTGAACGCCAGCCGCAAATGTTCTGTTATTTCATCGGAACGATGCGAAAGCAGGTAACGATTGCTCATCGTCTTGAGCGCTTTTTTAACCTTGCGTTCATCGAATTCGTCGACAAGGTTCTCAAGCACCTTCCGCTTGCGATTCTTGACCCTGTCAGATCTCTGTTCAAAGCGGAAGTTCCCGCGTTCCAGAACATCATAGGCCTTTTCATAAAGTTCCTGGAGCAGAAACCCCTTCCACTCACTCCAAACGTCAGGGCCGACGGCCTTAATGTCGGCAAAAGTCAGCAGATAAAGCATTTTCAGGGTTTCCGTCATTCCCATCTTGGTCGCAAACTGATCAATCAGCTTGTCATCATTGAGATCACGCCGTTGAGAGATATGCGCCATATCCAGATGATTACGGACCAGAAATTCAAGGCGTTGACTATCTTCCCGGTTCAAACCGAGGCGCCGGGCGATCGTCGGCACCATATCAGCCCCCTTGTTCGCGTGGTCTTTGCCTTCCCCTTTGCCAACATCATGGAGCAGAATAGCCAACTGCAGAAGTTCTTTTTTCT
>JBFFPW010000279.1:0-3006 GCA_041573815.1 Desulfuromonadales bacterium | reverse complement strand
GATCTGGAATTGGTTAAGCAGATCAAGGAGATTGAGCGCCGCCGGATCAGCACCTACGTAGATACTCATAAGCACGCCAAGTATATAGCCGGCGGCAACATCTGGGAGGTTCCCTGCCAGGTGGCCATGCCTTCGGCAACCCAGAATGAAATCAATGGCAAGGATGCTGCCCGGTTGGTGAAAAATGGCGGTATTGCGGTTGGTGAAGGCGCCAATATGCCGACGACCCCTGAAGGCGTTAAAGTTTTTCTCGACGCCGGAATCGCCTATGGTCCGGGCAAGGCCGCTAACGCTGGCGGCGTTGCTACCAGTGCTCTGGAAATGCAGCAGAACGCACGACGTGATTCGTGGACCTTTGCACATACAGAAAACCGTTTGCGTGAAATCATGTCGAACATCCACTCTAACTGCTATGAAACAGCTGAAGAGTTTGGGACACCCGGCAACTACGTAAACGGTGCCAATATTGCCGGCTTTATCAAGGTTGCCAAGGCAATGGTTGCGTTCGGTGTCATCTAAATTGACAACATCCTAACATCGGAAATAGACGGGATGTTTCCAGACAGAGAAGAACATTTGAAGTGACTGTACAGGCCTGTGGATTTCAAAACTGGGGATTCACAGGCCTGTTTTATTTTAGACCTCCCAAATTTTTTTATTGGCGTGTACTTGCCGTTTTTCGCCGGAACAGGCAGACTGAGTCGTCATTGAACCGCAAATCAGTATCACGGAGAACCCTATGCAATCATCAGAGCGTGTTTCTACCGGTTATTCCGGAATGGATGAAATCCTCGACAGCTTGAGGATCGGTGACAATGTTGTCCTGAAAGTTGACTCGATAGAGGACTACCGCTATTTCGTTGGCCCTTTTGTTGATCAGGCTCTGGTTGCCAGAAAAAAAGTCGTTTACATGCGTTTCGGTGAACACCCCCCACTGATTGAGCCTTCCCCGCATATCACGACCTACGAATTTGATCCAAAGCTCGGGTTTGAATCATTTGCCAGCCAAATCCATAAAACCATTACTGATGAGGGGCCGGGAACGTTCTACGTTTTCGATTCACTTTCCGAGTTGCTTTCTGCCTGGGCTACCGATCATATGATCGGTAACTTTTTCCGCGTTACCTGCCCTTATCTTTTTGAGCTCGATACGGTGGCGTACTTCGCACTGATACGTAAACATCACGCAGTTCGTACCCTTGAGCGTATTCGAGACACAACCCAGGTTCTGATCGACGTATTCCGCTACGATGGCCAGCTGCATATTCAACCATTGAAGGTCTGGCAGCGGAGCTCTCCGACCATGTTTCTCCCACATCGCAAGCAGGGTGAAAAATTCATACCGCTCGCCAGCAGTTTCGATGCGACCCGGCTACTCAGGGCCGTATCAGCTCACCAGCAGAACAGTGCCTCACGGCAACTTGACCACTGGCATCGGCTGTTTATTCAAGCCGAGCAGCTGCTGGAAGATCCGGGTGCGGATTACGAACAGGCTCATATGGTTCGTCATATCTGTAAGCATATGCTCGGCCGTGAAGATCGGATTCTGGCGCTGTCGATAGAATATTTCAGCCTGCAGGATTTGCTGAATATAAAATCACGAGTTATCGGCACCGGTTTTATCGGTGGCAAGGCGCTCGGAATGTTGCTGGCTCACAACATCCTGCGACAAGATGATGATTTCGATTGGGATAATCACCTTGAAGATCATGACTCTTTTTTCATTGGTTCAAATGTCTATTACTCATATATCGTTCATAACGGGCTTTGGCAGCTGTTTATGCAGCAAAAGACATTGGAAGGTTACCTGACTGCCGCAAGCGAACTACGCAAAGAGATGCTGATCGGCAGTTTTCCGGACTCGATTCGGGAAGGTTTCCTGGAAATGCTCGATTATTACGGGCAGTACCCGATTATCATTCGTTCTAGTTCACTCCTGGAAGATGGTTTCGGTAACGCTTTTGCCGGAAAGTACGAAAGTTTCTTCTGTGTCAACCAGGGGAGCCCAGAGGAGCGTCTTGAACAGCTTGAAGATGCCATCCGAAAAGTGTTTGCCAGTGCCATGAGTGAAGACGCCCTTTCTTATCGTCTGCAAAGAGGGCTTGATCAGCAGGATGAACAGATGGCGTTGCTCGTGCAGAGAGTTTCGGGCTCTTATCGCCAGCACTATTTCTTTCCCGAACTGGCCGGAGTTGGAGTTTCTTACAATACATTCGTGTGGGACAAAGAGATGGACCCGCGCGCCGGAATGCTCCGTTTGGTTTTGGGACTTGGAACCAGGGCTGTTGACCGGGTGGAAGATGATTATCCGCGCATCGTTGCTCTGGATGCTCCGCAAAAAAGACCGCACCATGGATTTGAAGATGTCCGTAAGTTCTCTCAGCGGGATGTTGATTTGCTGAATATAAGTGAAAACAGCATGCAAACAGTTTCTATCCTTGCATTGGCCAGGGAAAATGTCGATATCCCCTGGCGGAAATATGCGGTGCAGGATCAGGAAACGATGCAACGCCTCGCGCAGCGAGGTAAAGAGAAACAGGATGTTTGGCTGTTGACTTTTGATCAATTCTTTGCCGAGGGGAAGTTTCATGAATTGATGAAAAAAATGCTCAAGACATTGGAGAAAGCTTACGACTATCCTGTCGATATTGAGTTTACAGTCAATTTTACCGATGACCTGGTGCCTAAGGTCAATGTCGTACAGTGCCGGCCATTACAGACGAAAGGTGACGAACAGAAAGTTGTTATCCCTCGTAATGTGCCGGAAGAGGCGACCTTTTTTAGAGGCGCAGGTAATTTTATGGGTGGAAATATTTCTCATCCGATCAAATGGGTTGTCTGGGTCGATCCATCTGAATATAGTCATTTGCCTATGGGGGACAAATACGAGATAGCACGCCTAGTCGGTCGCCTCAACAAGCGTATTGCTGACAAGGTAGATAGTCCAACAATGCTTCTCGGTCCTGGCCGTTGGGGGACGTCGACGCCGGCAATGGGCGTTCCGAT
>JBFFPW010000278.1:0-3007 GCA_041573815.1 Desulfuromonadales bacterium | reverse complement strand
CGGGTGGCAGACGGAGCATCGTTCTTCAAGCAAGTTTGCGCCTTCTGGCTCAGCATAAACGACAGCCGTTGGTATTGTTGATAAAACAAACCCTATGAGCATAATCAAGAGAAGTACCTTTTTCATTTTTTCCTCCTTGGCCTTTGGGGGTGTGCCAGATTGAATGTTCATCAGCTTTTTAGTTTTTTCGTTATTTCAGCGACATGCCGACCTTGGAATTTGGCAATTGCAAGCTCATTCTCACTCGGTTGTCGGCTGCCATCCGCACCGGCCAGGGTTGATGCCCCATAGGGAGTGCCTCCGGTGATTTCACCCATATTCATAAGACGCTGCTCACTGTAGGGAACGCCGACGATGACCATGCCGTGATGCAAAAGGGTCGTGTGAAAGCTGGTGATTGTTGTTTCTTGTCCCCCATGCTGAGTCGCGGTAGAGATGAAGACACTGCCGACCTTACCAATCAAGCTTCCCTGCATCCAGAGCTGGCCGGTCTGGTCAAGGAAGTTACGCATTTGCGCGGCCATGTTGCCAAATCGGGTTGGCGTGCCAAAAATGATAGCATCGGCATCCGCCAGCTGATCGGGTGAGATAAACGGTACGTGCGCGAAGCTTTCTCTCGCTTGTTTTGCCCCGGCCTTTTCCAGGGCATCGGCTGACATTAATTCCGGAACCTGGAACAGCTTTACTTCTGTCTGGTCTACTTCCTTGGCCCCTTCTTCAATAGCCTCAGCCAACTGATAAACATGCGAATACATGCTGTAGAAAACCACAAAAATTTTGGTCGACATAATTACCTCCAAAGTATTTTTCAAAAGGCTAACAGGGGTAAGTGGTCTGTCAAATATTTAAATCACTGTTCTTCTTTTTGTGCTGCTGAAGTGGAGGTTTGGTTGTCTTGTTTTCTCAGGGGATTTGAAAATTTCCAGTACAAGGGAGACGGCGCCACTGTGAAAATCGGACCCGTCTTCCCCTGCGCCGGAAATGATGCAGTCATCTTTTATGCTAAATTTGGCAATTGTCCATCAGCGATCAGAAGACGTCGGATAATGCTAATGAAAACACCGGTTAAAGCCAGATTGAGTGCCAGGCACAATGATGCGACACCGACAGCGGCGCCACTGATACCGTATGACAACGATAGGATTAATACCCCGGCGCCAACTTCACCTCTTGGCCACATGCCGATCGATACAGCAAGCCGTTGCCGCCATGATGCTTCTTTTCGGTAGCAGAAGGCTGGAAACATTTTGCCCAGATTTGCAAGAACCGTAACGATCAAAACATGAAACAGGACCATCATCATCGAACCCTCACCGGCGATGTCCTGCCAGGCAATGACGGGCATCGAAAGTCCGACGAGAATCATAAAGAGAGCTGAAACCGTAAAATCGAGCTGACTCTCCTGGTGCCCTTCATCATGCCCGGGGTCGAGCTTCTCCTTGATCAGGCAGCCAAGGACAAATGCAGGTAAAAGAACTTCGATATGAATCGGTACTTTTCCCCAGACATCTGTCAGCAAATAAATGACTTCTGAAATTGCTGCAATAAAAAAAGCATACAATAAAATCCATCCGCTTGAATGTGGAATCTGCCAGCGATTGAGATAAGCCCAGGCAATCCAGAGTTGAGCTATGATAATTCCGAGAACCCCCATCAGCATCCAACTGAAACCGACCACAGCAATTTTCAAAGGGATCATCAAAATGACGGTATCAAGGTCGTCAAATATTGCCAGGATCCGTGCTTTTTTAAAAACCCAGGTCGAAGCCAGGCCTGCGGCAGCAAGCATTGAGAAGAGAACTCCGGCTGAAGTCGGTGCTGCAAATCTGGCCACCAGAAGTGAGTCACGCCAGGCCGGCCAGCTCCCCCAATCTCCGGCCGGGCTGAAAACAAAGACAAAATAAATGGCGCACAGTATCCATGGGAATGTCGCCGCTGTCGCCGCAACAATATAATCCCAGCCATACTCGCGTGTTTTCGATTTATTAATCTGAAACTCCCGACCAACATTGATCATGATGTATGCCAGGCCTGTCATTGTCATTAAAGTCAGGACAGGTTCAAGGACGTTATAAACTGAAGCAGGCAACTGGCCAGAAAACTGAGATCCGAAAAGACCGGCAAGGAGGAGACCCGAGTAAAGCCATAGTTTATTCATTTTATATCCTTTTACAGCATTAAGAAGAAATTGCAGATTGGGAATATTGTGGCATATTTTCTATTGTATGCAACAATACATTAGCTAAAGGTGGAAAAATGGAACGATTCAAAAAAATCGCATATTTATATTCGGCAAAAAGTACCGATAAGGTTGCTCTGGAACGAATGGCCAGTCTTGCCGAAATGAACAACGCCAAGGTTCAAGCCGTCAATGTCACAGAATCTATCTCTGCGGTGGCTCAAATGTTGATCGGTAAGGAAAAAGTATCAGAGTACGAAACCGACCGTAAGAGCAATGTGGCAGACAGCCTTTCAAAACTTGTCGCCAAGTTGAACATCAAGCAAATTCCTCTGAACTTTGTCAGTGGCGACACAGCATTTGAAACGATTCGATTTATTCTCAACAACAAATGTGACCTGCTCATCAAGGTTCGCGACACACCGTCCGACAAAGAGACCATTTCGACCTCGGACATGAAACTTCTTCGTAAGTGCCCGGTTCCTGTCATGCTTCTTAAGCCAAGCCGTAAAAAGAGTTTTACTCGAGTGATGGCAGCTATTGATCTTGGTCCTGACAATAGTTCGAACCATGGCCTGATCAGGAATATTCTGAAGCTTGCAACATCAATGAGTGAGCGAGAGGGTGCAGAGCTTGACATTGTCCACGCATGGAAAACTTTTTCAGCGTCAACCCTGCAAGGTCCGCGCTTCAAAATGTCAACTGATGAAGTTGCTGAAATTGCCAAAAGTGAAAAAGCCCTTCGGCAAAAATGGATGGATGAAGCATTGGCTTCCTATAGGGATAGCAGTATTAAATTACGGAGCCACCTCATTGAAGGTGACCCCT
>JBFFPW010000277.1:0-3007 GCA_041573815.1 Desulfuromonadales bacterium | reverse complement strand
CAATAAAGAAAATGAACCCGGCGTGTGGGGCCGGAACCCCACGACTCTGGCTTTCAACAAGCAACCAAAGTCCCGTTATCTTCGCATCAAGCTACGGTTAACCATAAAAAAAGGGGCTTCTTTTCAGAAGCCCCTTTTTGCACATAACTAATTTACAATCACCCTATCCTGTTGCTCAGGAATCCTCATCATCCAAAGCCAGATACTCATTAATCCGGATAAGGGTCAAAGGATCCATATCAACAAAACGAACACCAAAGCCGTTCGGATAATCAGGTTTGATGGGATCAGGGCGACGATTATACCAGGTGACGGCGCCACGGCATCGTGCGCTCTCTTCATCATCTTCAAGAAGTTTAAATTCAAGCTCAACGACCTTGCCGATATCAAGGGCCTCTTTACTATCTACAAAAAGGCCACCAGCGCTGATATCGAGACCGATGCCGGTGAATGAGTTGCCATCAAGAGAGCACTTGACCTCAAACAGGCAAATTTTCCTCGGCACCCGTTCCGGGCCATGTTCGGCAGCACTATAAACACCAGCCGCCTCACTATCGGCCTCTCCCTCTTGGACTTCAGGCTGGATTCGCTTCTCCTTACCTGAAAGTGCTTGCGGCTCATGCTTCGCCGGCTCCTCTTCGGCAATCTCAGTCATTTCTTCAGAGTCACTAGAAGCACCAGCCGACTCTTCAGCATCACGTTCAGTCACGGCCGGTGGTTCTTCCGTTTCGGTTACCGATTCGTCGGCAGGTGTCTCATCAGCAGCATCCTCTGACTCGACCTTTTCAGGATCTGAGGCATGATCAATTTCATCAAAGATTTCTTCTTCATATTTTTTATCAACCTGAGCATCGATATCGAGTGAAAGTTCTTCCTCTTTCTCTTCGAGTTCATCCGGCTCGACATGCTTTTCAGCGGCAGACGCCTTGGCCCCGGCAGATCGGGTCAGGTAAATACAGCCGATGATAATAACGATGATAATTAAAACAATCGCCGCTGCGTGGGACAAAGAGAACTCAATCTCAAACGCTGGTGCCCCCGATGGCTTTTCAGTAACAGGGGGAGCTGCAGCTGCCGGCTTATCAACCTCGGTATCTGCTTTATTACCATCTTCTGGCTTCGATGCTTCTTCAGACACGGGCGCTGGTTTTTCAGCGACGACAACCTGCGTTTCGTCAGCCGCTGCCGGTGCTTTCATTGTTTCTACAGGTGCTGCTATTTCAGCGTCTTTCTTTGCCACCGGTACCGGAGCAACAGCAACCTGAACCGGCTTTTCTTCTTCAACAGCAACCTTTTCGCCACTGTACGGCTTCAGGGGCGCCCGGGTCGGCTTCGGTGGAGTAACAGCCGCCTTCTCGACCGGAGTCGGAACGACTTCCTTAACCGGCTCGGTGGCAGCGACCTGAACCGGGGCGGTTTTTTGGCCACTTCTTTCAAAAGTTCCATAGCTGCTGACTGGAGCGACACTGCTCCCTTCATGCACCTGGATAAAACCGGACGACTTATCTCTGGATCCCTCGGTTCGTGCTTGTGTTTCCCGGTATTGCTGCGCCACTTCAGCCGAGTTTTCAAAATCATTGATAAAAACATAACGGGTCGTGCCGTCATCCTTGATCATTTCTTTCTGAGGGGCACTACCAGTGTTCATGTAGACGCCAACGTTTCCGGCAATCTTAAGGTGAGGAGAGACGTATTTGTAATAAAAGAGCCGAGTGTACAGGTCAATCTTTCCATCGAGATTCACCTGCTTCAGATCAGCTGATTCGACAACGTAGCGCAAAGCATCGTACCAATGTGTTCTTTCCAGGTTGATCGGGATGTACTCCTCGCCCTGGAGATAAAGCTTGATCGGTGAAGGCGATACGATATTGATTGTTTCAATGGCCCGGCTCAGCGATATTTTTTGTGACTTGATAGTAACAGTCCGCTCGGCCCGATCATACCTGATGACCGCTGGCGCCTCTTTCTCGGTTGTCACGGTTTTTTTGGTGACAGTCTTTGCCGGTGCGGGTGCTATCGTTTTATTCTTTGTCGGTTCAGAGAAAACGATTTTCTTCGATGTCGACCAGATGCCGGACTTCTCAGCCTTGGCAACCTCTTCGGCGCGAACAAAAACACCCCGGCAATCATTATTGCGAGCCATGCCGGCTTCTATCATCTGGGTATTTATATAGGAAATCGCCTGATTTTTTTCCGGTGGGAAATAGACGAGGGCTTCGATGCACTTTTCAGAACCGCAAAACTCCTGGACCTTATAGCTGACAAGGGCAGCTTGACCCAGCAGCTGTGCGAGAAATTTCTTGGATTCAGGACCAAAAGAAGAATTGATAACGGGCGCGTCGGAACAACGCAGGTTGATCTCTATGGTTTCCTTGCCGCGCTTGCCGTCAACTTCGGCCAAAAAGGTATCTCCATCCAGAATCTGGAGGACCTTGCCCTGATCAGCATAAGCAGACAACGTAAACGCAAAAAAAACGAATAAAAATATTGCAAGAGTTCTGTATTTCATTGCTATGACCAATTCAGCATTAATCCGGACAGACGAAAATGGCACCGCTTTCTCACGTACGTTGATGCCTCAGTCGATCAATCTGGACGTCACGCCCCTCCCGAATCTGGATTTCATCTTTTATATCAGAATGATAAAGCATTAATAACCTTTTCAATTACCACAATATGACACTTAAATCAAATAGACTCCGCGACCAATCATTGCTATTCACTAATGCATGAAATCCTACCGCATTAAAACAAATTTACTTTTCTTGCTATACGCAGCAAATGACCGTTATTTTATGCGGAATCATCCTGGAGATAAACACGCTGTGGAGACAACATGTAGCGATTTTTCCTGCTTATTTTTTAATTTTGCTTATTGTTTCACGAGCTTCCTCTGACCAACTCAAAGGCAGCGCCGATTTTACCAGCACCTATGAATCAAAGGGCGGTCTTGTCACCTTCCCGCACGGCATACATGCTGAAAAACTCAGTAAAAAATGCAATAACT
>JBFFPW010000276.1:0-3027 GCA_041573815.1 Desulfuromonadales bacterium | reverse complement strand
CTGGTTCAGGTTGCTCCGGGCCTTGTCAACTTCATCGCGTGAAACCGACCAGCGATTTTCGCCGAGAGCCCGGATGCCGGTCGATGATGATGGTGTCGGCGCAGTGGCTGTTGCCCCGGCGGCCGGTTTGATGAGAGTCAGTTTTTCCTGCATGCCGTTTGGCTGGCGGATAACCACTTCGTTGCGGGCAACGGCCAGAAGCTCACTGCCATCGGGTAGTTCGGCGCCGATCCGGTAAATTTTAACTTTACCGTCGGCTTGAATAAGCGCCAGGGGGGTGTCGCCACCATCGACTGTGCCGAAGAGCTCCAGATTGCTGCTGGCAGCCGTTGCTACAGGCGCCGCGCTCTCTGTTGTCGGGACTGCGCGGGTCTTTCCGCGGGCCGCCGGGTCGAAAATATTGTTTTTCAGAATCAGGCTGGTATCAACTTTTGCCGGGCGGATTGACACGCCTTTGTCGGCCGCACCACCCACTGTCGATCCGGTCGGCGGCTGGAGCAGGGTGCCGGCCAATTGGGCAGTGAAATATCCGGCTGAGAGACCGCAGGCGCAGATAGAAATCAGCAGGAAAATTTTCACTTGTTTTGGTTGCAGCGTCAGCATACAGATTCCCGGGCCGTGTGAACTGATAATAATATTCTCATTATAGCGAAAATACAAGGGAATCCCAGTGTTTACGAACGTAAAGTTTCCCTGTTGCAGATTGATAAATTAGAGCCTTGAGCCCTTTGGGCTCACAACATGGGATTCTGTCGGGTAAAAAGGTTTCGATTTGCGCGTATCTGTGAAATAATCCGGCTCTGCTTTTTTCGGAGACGACAGCAATGAATTATCCTGCCAACACGCTTTATTTAATCGACGGTTCTTCCTATATCTATCGCGCTTATTATGCGGTGCGGCATCTCACGAACAGCAAGGGCGAACCGACCAATGCTGTGTACGGCTTTGCCAATATGCTGCTGAAAATTATTCGTGATGAAAAGCCGCAGCATCTGGCCGTGGTCTTTGACAGCAAAGCGCCGACTTTTCGCAAGGAGTTATACCCGAAATACAAGGCTAACCGGTCGGCGATGCCGGATGATCTGGTGCCGCAGATTCCGCTGATCAAGGAGTTGGTCGCCGGGTTCAATATTCCCTGTATTGAAAAAGATGGGTTTGAAGCCGATGACATTATGGCGACTCTGGCCAAACAGTTTTCTGCTGAACATTACTATGTCGTGGTTGTTACTGGCGACAAGGACATGATGCAGATTGTCTCCGACAAGGTGAGTCTGCTTGATACGATGAAGGATAAGCGCTCGGGATTGGCAGAGGTTGCCGAACGGTTTGGTGGAAGCCCGGACAAGGTTATCGAGGTGCAGGCCCTGGCCGGTGACAGCTCTGACAATGTTCCCGGTATTCCTGGCATCGGTGAGAAAACAGCAGTCACCCTGATCAAGGAATTCGGCTCGGTCGAGAACCTGTTGGCCAACCTTGATCAGATTAAGGGTAAACGACGCGAAAACCTCGAAAATTATGGTGACCTGGCATTGATTTCCAAGAAGCTGGTCACCCTTGTTGATGATGTGCCGCTTGAGGGGGGGGAAGATTACACCCTGGGTGAGCCGGACAATGAAGCCTTGACGGAGCTTTTCAAGCGGCTCGAGTTTCACAAATTGCTGCAGGCCTTTTCGGCGACCGATCAGGCGAGTGGTGAGAACTATCATTGCGTATCAACCGAAGATGAATTTGCGCAACTGTTGACCAAACTGAAAGAATCCGGCCGTTTTGCCTTTGATACCGAGACGACCAGTCTCGATGCAACCCAGGCGGACCTGGTTGGCTTCTCCTTTGCGGTTGAGCCGGGCGAGGCCTGGTATCTGCCGGTAGGCCACAGTTACCTCGGCATGCCGGATCAACTGGATCGGCAGATGGTGATTGACCGTCTGCGGCCGTTGCTCGAAGATCCCCACCTCGCAAAAATCGGCCAGAATGTTAAGTATGATGCGCTGGTGCTGCGCCGGGCCGGCATCAAGGTCGCCGGCGTCACCTGCGACACGATGCTCGCTTCCTACCTGGCCAACCCGGCGTCCAGTTCGCACGGCATGGACGCCCTGGCTGCCGACCTGCTCGATTACCGGACGATTCCGTATAGCGAAGTGGCCGGAAGCGGTAAAAAACAGATCTGTTTTTCGGAAGTCGAGATTGAAAAGGCGGTTGTCTATGCCGCTGAAGATGCTGATATTACCCTGCGTCTGGCGGAAAAACTGGAGCCGATGATCAAGGAGGAAGATCAGGAAAAATTGTTCCACGATGTCGAGATGCCGTTGATGGAAATTCTGACAGAAATGGAATGGGATGGCGTCAGGATCGATAGTGACTTTCTGGGCGGTTTGTCGAAAGAGATGGAAAAGAAGCTGGAAATTCTCGAGAAGGAAATTCACGAGATGGCCGGCGTCAATTTTAATATTGGTTCGCCCAAACAGCTCGGCGAAGTTCTGTTCGAGCATCTGCAACTGCCGCGCGGCAAGAAGACCAAGACCGGTTGGTCGACCAATGTCGAGGTGTTGACCAACCTGGCCGCTGATCACGAGATCGCCGCCCGGATTCTTGATTATCGTTCGGTTGCCAAGCTGAAGAGTACTTACACCGATGCTTTGCCGAAGCTGGTCCATGCTGACTCGGGGCGCATCCATACCTCGTTTAACCAGGCTGTGACCGCCACCGGTCGTCTCTCATCGAGTAATCCGAACTTGCAGAATATTCCGATCCGCACCGAAGAGGGGCGGCGTATTCGCGAAGCGTTTATTCCGTCGGAAGGCAACGTCATTATCTCGGCTGACTATTCGCAGGTTGAGCTCCAGGTTCTGGCACATATGGCCGATGAACCGACCCTGAAAGAGAGTTTTGCCAACAACGAAGATATTCATGTCCGGACCGCCAGTGAGGTGTTCGGAGTTTTTCCGCAGATGGTCTCTGACGAGCAACGACGCCAGGCAAAAACAATCAACTTCGGGGTTATTTACGGCATGGGGGCGTTCAGCCTCG
>JBFFPW010000275.1:0-3047 GCA_041573815.1 Desulfuromonadales bacterium | reverse complement strand
TGAGCAACCTTGCCCCGACTGCGCCCACCCGCTGACCACCAGAACGGTCACCAAGCGATACGGGACCCAGCGGGTCTGCCCGATCAAGGAGTGTGGGTTCAAGGAAGATATGCCCGAGGCAGAAGACGAATAAGGTTATTGAGGCCGGACATATTGTCCGGCTTTTTTCGCACTGAATATCAAAATCGAGACAAGGACACCGTCGGGTCCCGGCCCGACAACCGGGTTCATTTCTTTATTGAGCCATAAAGAAACGAACCAAAGAAACGGCTCCCCTGCGGGGGCTTTTTTGTGCAGCCAGTTTTCTTCTGTTAAAAGTTGCATTACGATAATTCGTCTTGAGACGAATACAGTTTGTCTTCGTGGCTAATACCAATAGAAAACTATCTCACAGACGAGCTAACACAATTGCCACGCGAGATCTCCAGGGGTAAATCAAAATCAAAAGATAAAAATACAGTTGTCTTTCGTTGCTACGGAAAACATATCAGAGGGCCCGTCGCGAAGGGCCCGGCCAGCTTGGTAGAATGGTGCTAGCTGTAACCCTATCAAGCAAACGAGATGCCGTCCGCCAGGACATAGGCATTTTTTGCTTCCTTTTTGTTGCCGCCTGGACAAAAAGGAAGGCGTCTGGCGGGACGCGACCCGCCGATCTGGACTCTTAAAAATATCGGACCTATGAACGATCAAAAAAACATAAATATCATTGGCGCCGGCCTCGCCGGCTGCGAAGCTGCCTGGCAGGCTGCTGAAGCCGGCCTGCAGGTCACGCTCTACGAAATGAAACCCCACCGCTATTCGGAAGCGCACCAGTCAGAGGGCCTGGCTGAACTGGTCTGCTCCAACAGCCTGCGCGGTGCTGCACTGACCGGGGCGGTCGGTTGTCTTAAAGAAGAGCTGCGCCGTTGCGGCAGCCTGATCATGTCGGTGGCAGACCAAACTGAAGTGCCGGCCGGCGGTGCTCTGGCAGTCGACCGGGATGCCTTCTCGGCTTGCCTGACTGAAAAGATTCAGAATCATTCCAATATTACACTGCTTCGCGAGGAAATTTCGGCGATTCCGGATGAAGGTCATGTCATCATCGCCTCTGGCCCCCTGACCTCGGCCGCCCTATCCGAAAAGATTGCCCGCCTGACCGGAAGCGAGCATCTCTACTTTTACGATGCCATTGCCCCGATCATCGAAGCTGACTCAATCGATTTTGATATTGCCTGGCGCGCTTCCCGCTACAACAAGGGTGGTGATGATTACATTAATTGCCCCTTGAACGAAGAGCAGTACCGACAATTCATTAATGATCTGAAGAGTGGCGAGACTGTTCCATATCGCGACTTTGAAAAAGGAATCCACTTCGAGGGCTGCATGCCGATCGAGATCATGGCGTCGCGGGGCGATGAAACCCTCGCTTTCGGTCCGATGAAACCGGTCGGCCTGGCCGATCCGAGAACCGGCAGAGAGCCATACGCGGTGGTGCAGTTGCGGATGGAGAATAAGGAAGGCACCCTGTTGAACATCGTCGGCTTTCAAACCAAGCTGACTTACCCGGAACAGCGCCGGATTTTCCGAACCATTCCCGGATTGCAAAAAGCCGAATTCGCCCGTCTCGGCAGCATGCACCGCAACACGTTCATTAATGCTCCGAGCTGCCTCAATCGCTATCAGCAGCTCAAAAGTGACGAACGCATCATGTTTGCCGGACAGATTACCGGTGTCGAAGGTTATGTTGAATCAGCCGCATCCGGTTTTCTTGCCGGTTTGACGGTTGCCCGAATCCTGAACGACAGACCGATGCTGACACCACCCCCGACCACCGCTCTCGGTGCCTTATTAACGCATTTAATCGAAGCCGACCCGGAAAACTTTCAACCGATGAATGTCAACTACGGTCTCTTCCCACGGATGCCCGGGCGCAAAAAAGGCAAACGTTCCGAACGCCGCCTCGCTATGGCAGAACGGGCACTGGCTGACCTTGAAATTTGGTGGAAAAAAATCAATGGCTAAAAACCTTTTCGCCACCACCAAGAACAGGCGCCTTTAGGCGAGACACCAAGGACACGAAGAGAATTAAAATAAGGTTTAAAGTCAAAACGATATAATTTATTTTTTGGCTTTTATCTCAAACCATTTTTTTTCTTTTTTGGTTTAAAGATTCCTTGGCGTCTTTGCGCCTCTGCGTTAAGTTTAGTTTTTGTCCTTCTTGGTGTCCTTGGTGCCTTCGTGGCCAAATAAATTTTGGAGCTATTATATAAATGTCCAATCAACCACAAATCGTCCTGGCCTCCGGCTCGCCGCGCCGTAAAGAGATGCTGGAAAAGCTCGGCATCGATATCACCGTTATCCCCAGCAGTGCCGCCGAAGACGAACTGCCAGGCGAATCTCCGGAAGAGCATGTCGTCCGCCTCAGTATCGACAAAGCGAAAGAGGTCGCCGAACGTGACAATGTCACCGGGCGCTGGTTTATCGGTAGCGATACCATCGTCCTGCAGGACAACTCGATCCTCGGCAAACCGGCCAGCCATGAAGAAGCGGCGAAAATGCTCCGTTCTCTTTCCGGCAGCGAGCATCAGGTCCTTTCCGGTTATGCTATTATCGATCGACAAACTAGGGAAATTGTCGCCGATGTCGTTGCGACCGACGTCCGCTTCCGTCAGTTGACAGAGTCAGAAATTGCAGGGTACATTGCCTCGGGAGAACCAATGGACAAGGCTGGAGCTTATGCCATTCAGGGGATGGGTGGTGTCTTTGTCGAAAGCATTAACGGCAGCTACAATAACGTCGTCGGCATGCCGCTCTGCCAGGTTATCGAAGTCCTGAAGCAGATGGGAGCGGTGAATCTTTTTATAAAAGCATAAGCCATGAGATTTAACGGAGAGTTGCTGAGAGGGAGAGGAACCCCACAGCTATTGTCACGACCTTAACCCAAAATCTTTTTTTGACTTACTCTGCGTCTCTGCGTCTCTGCGTTAAAATAGATTTTGACTTTCTTGGTGCCTTCGTGGCCGGATCAGGTTTTAATGCATGGATATCAAAAAAAACATCACTGAAAT
>JBFFPW010000274.1:0-3063 GCA_041573815.1 Desulfuromonadales bacterium | reverse complement strand
TTCCCGATTAGGTCAGGAATGACGAGATTGAAGTCTTTAATTTACCCCAGGAACTCTTAGTGGTTTTAAGTAGCCCGTCACCTCAATCGATAACTCACAGCAACCGCTACAGAGCCGAATCGTGTTCGCCTCGAGGCGAACTCCCAAGTAGAAATGGTCAACAAAAGTAATACAAACCGCACAAAAAAAAGCCCTCCGCAGGAGAGCTGTTTCTTTGGTTCGTTTCTTTATAGCTTAATAAAGAAATGAACCCGGCTGTCGGGCCGGGACCCGACGGTCTTAAATTGTCCTAGAGAATATCCTTCAACCAACCAAAGGCAACAAACGTCCCAATCGCCGATCCAAAAGATGAGAAGAAAAAGACCAGTAAAACTCGTGTCGTCTTGTTCCCCCACCAGCCCCGGATCGTCGTCAAATCATCACCGACATTTTCCAGATCACCAACTGTTGGTGCCGCAACAAAGGCCTGAACCAGCGCAGTGGCCATCCCTGCCCCGATAGTCGGGTTCAATGAAGTGATCGGCGCGGCAACAAAAGCAGTCACCACGGTAAGCGGGTGACCGAGCGCCAGAATCGTCCCGATTGCCGACAAAATGCCGTTGGCGAGGATCCAGGCGACGGCCGCCTCGGTGAAACGATCACGGTCGCCAAGAAAAAATCCGGCAACGAAAAGGGCAATGACAACTCCCGGGATCATCCAGGGGATTACTTTTGAAATAAATGGTTTCTCGGGGATTGTAGAAATTTCTTCGATCGTCTCTGGTGGCGTTTCCTGGTGCAGTTTCTTCAGGATACCGGGAAGGTGCGCCGCACCGACGATGGCGACAATCTTGTTTCCCTCAGCCTGTCTGATGAAATGTGCCATATAGGTGTCACGCTCATCAACCAGAATTGTTTTGACCGAAGGGAGCAACTCTCCCATCTCTTCAAGCATTGCCGAGAGGGTATCGGTTTCCCGCAGCCGGGCAAGCTCTTCCTCGTCCAGCTTCTGTGTTTCAAACATGCTGGCAAAAAGAACCGCCAGCAGGTTCATCTTCTTCCAGAATCCGGTCTTTCGCCAGGCCCGCAACAGGGTCGTGCGTATGTTGCGATCGACCAGTTCAACCCGGGCGTCACTCTCTTCGGCACACTCGACAGCTGCTGCCAGTTCTGCCCCGGGCCGAACGCCGGTCTGTAATCCCATCCGCTTCTGAAAAGAGGCAAGAGCCAGGTTTGCCATGAGAAAGGCCGCCTGACCTTTTTTGACGACCTGAAAAATATTAAGCGACTCCCAGTGGTTTTTGTCGCGTAGCGCTTGCAGGCGCTGTGCGTCAAGTTCAACACAAACAGTATCGGGCGCTTCTTCCCGTATCGCCTGTTTGACCGTATCGATCGACTCTTGCGAAACATGTGCGGTGCCCACCAGGATAATTTCCCGGTCGCCAAGTTGGATACGATGAATGTCGGAGGATGTATTGTTTTCAGGTTTTGTGTCAGTCATTTAAATTTCTTTGGTTTTAAATATAAGAAGGCGCCGATGGTAACGACGCCTTTCAATCGAGCTCTCCATCCTGCCGTGGGTCCGTGGCCTCACGTCGACGGCCAATTAAGGTGGGACAACATGTAGGCGCTTCAGGCTTCCCACTGCCCGGCGGGCCTGCACACCGCGCCCCTGAAGTCATCCCGAAAACAAAGTATTCCGCGTGGGCATTGTAACCTCACAGACAGGGCAGAGAGCAACTCTATTTGTCTGTCAGTATAGGAAAATAGGTGGCACATGACAAGGAATTAAATGCAGTTTTTGATGTCGGCACCCTTAATGCAATTCAGCAATGTATTGCATGCTTCGGTAACACTCTTGAATGACTGATGTTTCCGTAGTTTTATGCTTGTTGAATAAAAAAGCATATTACTTTCAGCATGTTATGTTTTTTTTGATGTGAAATGAATAGAGACTGTAATTAATCAGTAGATTCTGATTGCTTGATCAGGATGCAGCTGCTGATGAAAAAAAGGGCAACATATATGGCACCAGTTGATCCGATAGAGAATCTGCAGAACGGCAGTCGAAAGGGCGTCTATGAAGCGCTGCTTTCCATTGGCCAGGATCTAGCGTCAACAGTTGACCTGGATACCCTGCTGGAACGTATTCTGAACGCGACACAAAAAGTCTTTCACTTTGATAATGCTTTGATCCGGCTTGTCGATATGGATCGAGGTGTGCTCGAAGCTGTCGCATCATTTGGATACAGTGACGAAGCGATTCGGCAGGAGATTGCGCTTGGACAAGGTGTCATGGGGCGGGCTGCCCTGCGTGGGGCTCCGGTGCTGATCGATGATCTTGAAAATGAACCTGATTACGTTCCGGGGATCATGGGGGCTCGCTGTGAACTGGCGGTGCCAATGTTGGCGCGGGATCGGGTGATCGGGGTCTTTAATGTTGAAAGTACAAGTCCCGGAGCTTTCAATGCTGAGGATATAGAACCGTTGTTGGCCCTGGCCGGTCAAGCTGCTATTGCCATTGATAATGCCCGCCTGTATCAGGAGCTTAAGGATGTGTCGGAGCAAAATCGTGAGCTGCTGCAGTTGAATAAGCGAATTATTGGCAGCACCGACCTTGGTATTTATACAGTGAATACGGACCTTCGTATCACCTCATGGAACCGGAAAATGGCAGAGATGAGTGGTATCTCGTCCGCCGACGCCATAAACAAAGAACTCGTGGAGCTTTTTCCCGCTCTGGATGTTGAAGGTGTCATGTCCCGAATCATCAATGTTCTGACCAGCGGTGAATCGGAAAAGCTGGAGCTGGTCCACCGGACATTGAAAGGACAGCTTCGTTTCCAGAAAAGGCGACTGGCACCACTTAAGGATGATGATGGTATCAGCGGCGTTGTTGTTATCGTCGAATATATCACCGAATTTAAAAATCTTCTCGAGCAGACCATTCATAGTGAAAAGTTGGCTGAAGTCGGCCGGATGTCGGCGGCACTGGCCCATGAAATCAACAACCCTCTCGGGGTTATCGCTTATGCGGCTGAACTGATGATGCGTGAAGAGGGCAATTCACCTTTTTCCACGGAG
>JBFFPW010000273.1:0-3064 GCA_041573815.1 Desulfuromonadales bacterium | reverse complement strand
GTCAAAAGCTCAAATTTTATCATTCCCGACCTGATCGGGAATCCATTTTGATTTGTATCTAATTCAGATTTTGTCCTATGGCGAAGCGCACTGAATATAACGCCCACTGCCGCTTCAAACTAAAAAAGGGTCAGACACCAGATGGAACAAGTGCCTGACCCTTCACAACCCAAAAAAAACGTTCGACTACCCTTGTGCCTGCACCGCCGTAATCGCCGACACAGAGATAATGTCATCGATAGAACATCCACGCGACAAGTCGTTGACCGGCTTGGCCAGCCCTTGAACAATCGGCCCAACCGCTTCAGCACCGGCGACCCGCTCGACGAGTTTGTAGCCGATATTTCCGGCATCAAGGTCAGGGAAAATCAAGGTATTGGCTTTACCGGCGACAGCGGAACCGGGCGCCTTCTTTTCACCAACTTTTGGCAGCAGAGCGGCATCGGCCTGCAGTTCACCGTCAATCTGCAGATCAGGAGCAGCTTCCTGGGCAATTTTCAATGCCTCAAGAACCTTGTCGGCATCTTCGTGGCTGGCGCTGCCCTTGGTCGAAAATGAGAGCATGGCCACCCGGGCATCAACACCGAGAAAACTTTTGCAGCTGGCAGCTGTACTGATGGCGATCTCGGCCAACGCCTGAGCGTTCGGATTCGGGTTGACGGCACAATCAGCAAAGCAGAGCACACCATTTTCCCCAAAATCAGGATTCTTGGTCACCATCAGGAACACCGAGGAGACTGTCTTGATTCCTGGAGCCGTACCGATAACCTGAAAGGCAGCCCGCAGAACATCTCCGGTCGTATTGAACGCCCCGGCAACCATGCCGCCGGCATCGCCCTTGCGGACCATCATCGCGCCGAAGAAAAGATTATCTTCACCCGTCAGGGTCTCTTTGGCTTGCGCAGGAGTCATCCCTTTCTTTTCACGCAAAACGACAAGTTCATCAACATATGAATCGAGTGCAGTTGACGTCTTCGGATCAACCAACTCAACCCCGGCTAGAGAAGCTCCCAGTTCCTTGGCTTTTGCTTCCAACGCTGCCGGATCCCCAAGCAGAACGACCTTGGCCAAACCGTCAGCAACAATCTGACCGGCTGCTTCAATCATACGATCATCGTAACTTTCAGGCAGAACAACAGTCTGCAGACTCTCCCGGGCTTTTGCCTTAATTTGATCAACTAAATGCATTACAATCCTCCGATAAAATAATGAGTAGATAGAACACGGTTTGAACGAGCCTCCATTTATAGCCGATGGCTTTTTACCGGTCAAGTATTTAGCTCGCAGAGACGAAAAGCGACAGAACTATTCAGTTGTGGCCAGAGGTTGTATTTATCAGATATACTGATTAAGTTTATTAAAGACATATCATTTCAGGACTTTATGTATATAGGACAGGATAACAACCGAATACTTCTGGCGTTTCTGACCCTCTCGCTATTATTGCATCTGCTGATTATCTTTGCGCTACCGGAGATGACCCTGATGCCAGAACCGGAAGAGAGCAAACCGGTTTATGTCGAAGTTCGCACACCGGCGCAAAGCCGGGAACTCGACCTGCCTGAAGAGAAAGACCAACCAAGAGAAACCAAGGCGAAAAGACTCGGTCCAGCTGACCGGGTGGTCAAAAAGGAAATTGCCCCGAAAGGTGACTTT
This sequence comes from Desulfuromonadales bacterium, assembly GCA_041573815.1. Taxonomy (GTDB): domain Bacteria; phylum Desulfobacterota; class Desulfuromonadia; order Desulfuromonadales; family UBA2294; genus BM707. The sequence continues at coordinate 1,408 of JBFFPW010000273.1, read as the reverse complement.
ACGGAAGACCGGATTCCAGTAGCGCCTGTCCAGCCACAACCAAAACCGGAACCGGAGAAACCCCGCAGCGACAGCGGTGATGTGGCCAAACCAGCGACACCCGACCTGGCAAAGCTGTTGACCCTCCCAAGTACAACCGTCAATCGTCTCGATGACCAACTCCGCACCAAATACCGGGCCGAAGTTGAAGAGGGAGATTCGGTCTGGCTCGATACCGAGAGAGACATTTTGATTTCTTTTTATCAACGACTGCGCAGTGGTATTTACCGAGTCTGGAATTATCCTTCCAAGTCAAAAGAACGGGGCGAAACAGGCACCTGCCTGATCAGGATGTCGTTTAATCGTGACGGTACAATTAAAAATGTCGAGTTACTCGAGAGTAGTGGTTTTCCGCGCCTTGACCGGGAGGCGGTTGCATCGGTCTACAAAGGGGAACCCTATGGTAAACTGCCAGATTCCTACGAGAAGGACGATCTCAAGATCCTGGCTTTTTTCCGCTATACGATGGGCCGTAACTACATATCCAACTAAAAAAGGGACACTTCCCTGATTAACAGGAAGTGCCCCCATACATACTCTTTCCCACTAACAACCTAAAACGTATCTATTCGTCTTCCGGCAACCAGCAGAGGCAGGGCTGACGGGCGGCGGTTGTTTCATCGAGCCGCTTGATCCGGGTTAACTGCGGCGCACGATGTAAGAGTTCCGGTTCAGTCTTTGCCTCTTCAGCAATGGCGAGCATCGCATCGCAAAATTCATCGAGGATTTCCATGCTTTCGGTCTCGGTCGGTTCAATCATGATCGCCCCCTTGACCACCAGCGGGAAGTAGATGGTCGGCGGGTGAAAACCATAATCGATGAGTCGTTTGGCGACATCAAGAGTATGGCAATCGCCTTCGAGATTCTTGTCGGAAAAAACCACTTCGTGCAGCGAGCGGTGCTTGTGCGGCAGATCGTAGACCGGTTCGAGACGCGACCGGATGTAATTGGCGTTAAGGACCGCCATCTGGCTCACCCACTTCAGACCACTGGCGCCCATGGTCAGGATATACGCCCAGGCGCGGAGCATGACACCGTAGTTGCCATAAAAGGAGCGGAGCCGTCCAATCGACTGCGGCAAATCATAATTGAGGCGATAGGCCTCTGCATCCTTGACGACAATCGGCGTCGGCAGGAACGGCTCAAGTTCAGCAGTAATACCTACCGGGCCTGAACCGGGACCACCGCCGCCATGTGGGGTCGAGAAGGTCTTGTGCAGGTTGAAGTGCATGACATCAATACCCATATCACCCGGTCGGGCAATCCCCATCAGGGCATTGAGGTTGGCGCCATCACAATAAACCAGGCCACCCCCGTCATGAACGATTTCACAAATCTTCTTGATATCTGATTCAAACAGACCAAGGGT
>JBFFPW010000272.1:0-3083 GCA_041573815.1 Desulfuromonadales bacterium | reverse complement strand
TCACGTATGTTGCCGGGCCAGAGATAGGAGCGCAGCAGTGTCAAAGCTTCCGGCGTTAATCGCTTGATGTTTTTGACATATTTCCGATTGAACAACTGGGTGAAATGCTCGAGCAGAGAAGAGAGATCGTCCATACGCAAGCGCAGGGGTGGCAGGTGAATCCGCAGCACCGCGACCCGGTGGTAAAGGTCAGAACGGAAAGTGCCATGACCAACCGCCCCTTCGAGCGGCACATTGGTCGCACAGACAACCCGCACATCGACCGGCACTTCCTGCTCAGAACCGACCCTCTCTATGTGGCCACTCTCCAGAACCCGCAGAAGCTTGACCTGGGTTGCCGCCGGCATGTCGCCAATTTCATCAAGAAAGATGGTGCCACCGTCGGCCCGCTCAAAGCGGCCACGGTGGGTTTTTAACGCGCCGGTGAAAGCGCCTTTTTCATGGCCGAACAGCTCCGACTCAAGCAGTTCATCGGAGATAGCCGAGCAGTTGACAGCGACAAACGGCCCACGGCGCCGTGCACTCTGATCATGCAGGGCTCTGGCAACCAGCTCTTTACCGGTACCGGTCTCCCCGGTGACCAGAACCGCCGCATCAGAACCTGCGTATAATCCTATTTTGCGAAAAACCTCCAGCATGCCGGGACTACACCCGACCAGGCCGAACTGTTGCGCCGGCGCCCCGTCCCGCAAACCACCGATGTTTTTCTGATAAAAACGGAAATAGACCAGCGGACTGGTGTAGTCCTCGGCTAGACCGCCCGGGACAACCTCGAGCAAAAGATCAGAAACGGCCTGACCGAGCCGAACCGGGATATCTGGCAACGGCTCATCACTGGCAATCGCTTCGTCAGCCAAATCCCACAGCGGCGGTGAAACTTGCCGAAAAGCCTGCCGCAAAGGGACACCGAGCAATTCAGCAATATCCTGTCCAAGTGCGCTGGCCAAGGTCTCGGAAACCTGCCGGACTACCCAGAAGCCCCCCGACTGTCGCATGACAATCAGATCAGGCACCAATGTCGGCAAAGCATTTTTATCGTCATCAGAGCTCATACAGATAACCTCGAAATATTACTTATAATGTAACCGCTTCAATTCACAAGTTCAAGACCATGCCTGTATCAACAGGAATTTATCAATCAAAAACCGATTATTATATTGACACTTTATAATCTCTCTCTAATATTTCGAACAGGAACAAAAGAAAGCCATCAACCACAACAGAGCTAAAGAGGTTTTTGTGAAAAAAGTTATTTTCATCCTGATCCTGCTTGGTGGCCTCACCGTCGGCGGCAGCTACCAGGTCGGCAAGGTCATTGAAGCGGAACTGCCGACGATTCTGACCCGCGTTGCCGAGCTCGGCCAGATGCAAATTTCCATCACCAGTTATAAACGGGATATCTTTCGTTCTTCGGTCCGATCGGAAATTGTTCTGGCCAGCATCAGCGGCAGTCGAGAACAGATATTCCTCAAGCATGAGATCTGGCATGGGCCGTTTCCTTTTGGCCAACGCAGCAATGGCGCTTGGCAATTCAAGCCGCTTTCAGCCCTGGTTGAAACGACGATTGACCAGGACAACCCACCCTCAGGACTGATCGGCAAACTCCTTGAACTCTGCCCGGAACTATACCAGTCAATTGAAGTGACCCGTTTTGATTTTGCCGGCAATGGCGCTGCCCGCTTCGACGTTCCGGGATTTAAAAAAACCCTCGATACCGCGGAAAACAGTTTTCATATTGACTGGCAGGGAATAACCGGAAATGCGGCCATTGACAAGTCAATGCGAGACATCAAGGGCGAAGTCCTGATCCCGTACGCCAAAATCTCCAATCAGCAGGGTTTTATCGCCCTGGAAGAGAGCCGGACGAACTACAAGATTTACGAGGAGAGAGGACTGCTGCTTGGCCAGGTCACCGCAGATGCAACCAGCATTGAAACGGGCAGCGGCAGGAACAGAACCGTCCTGAAGGATTTGCAGTTCCGTAACGCCGCCAAGCTGAATGACGACCTGGCCTCCTACTCGATCGCTCTCGGCATTGAATCACTGCAAACCGGCAGCGCAACATACGGCCCGGCAGGCCTTGAAGTCGACTTTGTCAGCCTGGATGCCAAGGCCATCCTGGGGGTACAGAGAAAGCTGCAAACCATCCAGTCAGAAGTCAAGGAATTAACCGAACAGGAAATTGCCAACCGCGTATTCAAAATCTACGCCGAAGCCTTGCCGGACCTGATGAAGAAGACTCCGGAAATCAAGCTCAACTACCTCAACCTGACCGGACCCGATGGTGAATTCTGGAGTAAAGGGAATATCCTGTTCGAAAACCGACTGAACAAACCGATTGGCGATATCAACTCTTTTCTCGGCACGATCAGGGCCAAAGGTGAAAGCCAGATCAGCAAGGCGCTCCTCAAAAGTGTCCTGGCTCAGACCATCAAGGGACAGATCAGCCCGGCCAGAACAGCCGGTCAACTGGGTGACATCAATGACGATCAGTTTAACGCGATGGCGGCCGGGGCGGCAGCCGAGCAACTGGCAAATATGGAAACTGGCGGCCTCCTTGTTGCCATGGGCGACAAATACCACGTCGACTTCACCTACAAAAACCGCCAGGCAGTCCTCAACGGCAAACCGTTACAGTAACTTCTCCGGCAATAAAAAGGGCCGCTTCAAGCGGCCTTTTTTTATCAATCATCCCTGTCGTCGTCTTTATATCTTTTCTCTTTTTTATTTTTTTTGCCCTTCCGCTTATGCTTCTCGCCCTTATGCTTTTTGCCGGGGTACTTTTCCCGGTGGTCGTCATACTTGACATAAGGCCGGTCAATATCCATTTCGAGCGACACCCGATCACCGAGACTGACATGCAGGCGTGACGGCAGTGTGGCCGCCATGGTCCAGCTACCGTTCTCCAGGTAGAAATAGAGACTGCGATTAATATCAAAATAAAGATAAGAATCGGGGTAGTAATGATAATGATACTTGGCTCGATGCCCATACGCCTTGGCATGTGAGGGTGGCCCGGACTGAGCCTGTGACGATGGGGCAGCACTGATGCCAGCATGCCCGTACGGCCCATGGGCGGCAAC
>JBFFPW010000271.1:0-3086 GCA_041573815.1 Desulfuromonadales bacterium | reverse complement strand
GCCAGCGGAAGGGGCAGCTGCCAGCTGGTGGAACACTTTGGCGGCTGTTGTCTTGCTGGTTTTTATTGCGCGCGCGTTCTGGGCTTCGCGCCAGTCTGCAACTTGTTGTGGTGAATAATCAGGCGTGGATTGCTGGTGCAGGGGACGAAGGCAACAAAGGGCGTTTGGAAAGATTGCTGATCTTTCTTTTCCGAGGCACGCCCGCGGGCGACTCTCAGTGGTGTTTCACGTGGCTTAAAAAGTCTTTGAGTCTCTCTGATTTGGGGTTTTTCATCACTTCCCCAGGTTTGCCTTCCTCGACAATTCTGCCATCGTCCATAAAGATCAGTCTATTGCCGACCTGAGCAGCAAACCCCATCTCATGGGTGACAACAACCATTGTCATGCCGCTGTCCTTGGCGATGCTTTTCATAACATCCAAAACTTCACCAATCATTTCCGGGTCCAGGGCTGACGTCGGTTCATCAAAGAGCAGAACTTTGGGCTCAACGGCCAACGCCCGGGCGATCGCGACACGTTGCTGCTGGCCACCGGAAAGCTGGCCGGGGAGTTTGTCCTCAAACTCAGCCAAACCAACCTTGCCGAGCAGCTTCCTGGCTGTGTCTGTCGCTTCAGCCTTATTCCTCTTCCTCGCCTTGCGAGGGCCGAAAGCGACATTCTCAAGCGCGGTCATATGTGGAAAAAGATTGAATTGCTGAAAGACCATACCGACCTCCAGCCGAATTTGACGTATCCGCCCCTGCTCTGCAGGGATTCTGATGGCATCAACGATCAGCTCTCCGCTGGTGATCATTTCAAGGCAATTGATTCCGCGCAGCAGCGTGGATTTCCCGGATCCGGACGGGCCGATGATCACAACCACTTCGCCTTCTTCGATGGAAAGGTCAATGTTATGTAGGACTTCCGTATCGCCAAACGATTTACAGACATTTTTCAGTTCAATAATGCTCGACATTGTTTTTCTCATCTTTCTTTTCGATTTGACGCTGTAGGTTTCAGGCAATAAAAGTGCACTGTCGGCCGTTACTCATCTCTAGAATATCTTCATTCTTCTCTCGAGGTGCCTTAATGACATGGCGAGAACTGTTGTCATGATCAGATACATGATTGCCACAGCGAGCCAGATTTCAAGTGCCCTGAAATTGCTGGCCATGATCTCCTGACCTTGTCTCGTCAACTCACCGACTCCGATGACAATAAAAAGAGACGTGTCTTTGAGACTGATAATAAACTGATTGCCGAGAGGAGGTATCATTCTTCTGAAGGCGATTGGGCCGATAATATGAACAATCAGCTGAAAGCGACTGATGCCGAGAGACATTCCGGCTTCCAGAAGACCTTTGTTCACTGATACGACTGAGCCACGGACAATCTCTGCAATGTAGGCCCCCGCATTGACGATGATCGTAATGATTGCGGCAGTCAAAGCTTCGATACGAAAACGTTCGATATCGGTGACAAGTTTGACCAGCATTGGGAAGGCAAAGTAGAGAAACATGGCCTGAACAATAATCGGCGTGCCGCGGATGGTCTCCACATACCCGCCCGAGATGTACCTGATTAAAACACTGATCGGAGCGAAAATTCCGTGTGGCTTTTCTCCGAGAGCTTCTGTCCCTGCGATGCGGCCCAGTCCGGCTAAAACACCACAGATCATGCCACCGATAATTCCCAGGATGGTTATGATCCAGGTCAATTTGGCCCCTGCAAGAAGGGCCGGAAGAGATTCGACAATAACTGAAAATTCAAAATCCATGAGTTGTCTCGTCGGTAAAGGCTATTGCTGGTGAAGGTACTACAAAACGAAGGATCCCTCCTGCGCAGGCCCGCGCTGGAGGGATCCTGAGAGTAGACCTATTGAAACATCGGTTTCGTTGTCGGTCCGTTTGCGTCTTCCTGCCGATTACTCAGGCTCTGCATCAAACCATTTCCTGAAAAGATCAGCATAAGCGCCATCTTCCATCATTTTGAGAAGGGCAATGTTGACCTTGTCGCGTAAGGCACTTCCCTGCGGGAATGCGATCCCGTACTGGGCGGCTTTGACATCGGGGCCGACAGCCTTGACCTTGCCGTTGCCAGCAGTCTTGATGTAATAGAGCACATTCGGGGTGTCATGCATGGCTGCATCGGCACCGCCGGTAACAACTTCGAGATAAGCTTGGTCGATATTGGGGAACTTGACGACTTTCTTTGCGCCAAGGGTTTCAACGTATTCAACGGTTGCGGTGCCGAGCTTTACAGCAACAACTTTGCCCTTCAGGTCAGCAGGAGCCTTGATGTCTTTGTTGTCTGCTGAAACCATGACTTTCAGGCCAGCCCTGAAGTAGGGGTGAGAGAAATCAATTTTCTCCTCTCTGGCTGATTTGATGAAAATCGCAGCCAGGGCAACATCGAGGTTGCCGGTTGTCAGCCCAGGAATCAGACCATTGAAATCCATCGGCTTCAATTCATACTCAACACCGATACGTTTTGCAATCTCTGCCCACAATTCGATATCAAACCCGGTGTATTTACCGTCCTTGCCTTTGTATTCAAAAGGCACGAAAGCAGTGTCTGTCCCAACATAAAGTTTTTCAGCAAAAGCCGCTCCCGATGTGAAAATCATTACGCAAGCAAGCAACAAAACAAACAGTTTTTTCATGATTTTACCTCCCCTTTACTGTGTCGATCCGTTATCAGTTGAAAAACTGGATCATGAAAACCTACGAATTCGTGTTCAGGTTTTCCTGTCCATTGACGACTTTTTAGTAAAACAGCGTTTCATAAGAAAACATGTGGATTGAGTAAAGTCAAGCACTTAAGACTCTAATCTCAGCGGCTTAAAAAAGGTTTCCGTATGATACGCGCGAGCTAAACGATGGAGATCCAGCTGTCTGATTTTTGTGCGAATTTCTTCACCGCGGCCTCATCGAGTTCGCCACAGACGTTTGAGTAAAACTGCCGGATAAATTCTGGTTGGCCGAGTCTCCGGGCAAGAAGGAGACTGGCTTTTGCATAAACGCTCTCCAGTGTCATATCAAGTGACGACAAGATACCCATTCGAAGTGCTTTGACCCCCAACTCATATTTCGATAAATCGGTGCTGC
>JBFFPW010000270.1:0-3088 GCA_041573815.1 Desulfuromonadales bacterium | reverse complement strand
GTTGATGACATGCAACAGGCGATCGAGCATATCCAGAAGTATGGCTCGCTGCATACCGAAGTCATTGTCACCAGCGACTACAGGAATTCGCAGCATTTTCTACGCAAAGTGAATTCGAGTGTTGTCATGGTCAATGCCTCATCGCGCTTCTCCGATGGCAACCAGTTCGGGCTCGGCGCCGAGATCGGCATTTCGACAACCAAGCTGCACTCCTTTGGCCCGATGGGCCTCGAGGACCTGACAACCCGTAAATTCGTTGTCCTTGGTGACGGCCAGATCCGCGACTAACCATTCAACGCAACGGAATGACAGATGAGAATCGGCATTCTCGGAGGGACGTTCAACCCGATCCACAATGCGCATCGGCATATTGCCGAAGCGGCCCTCCGCCATTGCCACCTCGACCAGGTTCTCTTCCTGCCGGCCGCCATCCCGCCCCACAAGGAGATTGCCGAAGAGGTCAGCTTCGGCCACCGGCTGGCGATGGTCGACCTGGCAATAGCCGACAACCCGGCATTCACATCCAGTGACCTCGAAGCCAAACGGTCCGGCGCCAGCTTTTCCGTCGACACCCTGAGACAACTGAAAGAGAAACAACCTGATGACGAGTTTTTTTTCATCATCGGTCTCGATTCGTTCCGCGACATCACCACCTGGAAAGATTACCGCCGGCTTTTTGAACTGACAAACATCGTCGTAGCCAGTCGCCCGGGACCGGGCGACGATGACCCACAACAGTTTCTCCCCGTTGCGATCAAAGACGACTTCTGCTATGATGACAGATCGTTGAAATTGCGGCATAAATCTGGTTGTGAGCTGATATTTATCCACGATACTCGCCTCAATATTTCATCGACCCTGATCCGCCAAAATGTGGCCCAGGGGAAATCGATCAGCGACTATGTGTCGCAACCGGTTATCGATTACATACAACAAACTGGACTCTACCGGAGCCATGAAAGGTAAGCACTTGAACAGTGATGAACGCGCCATGCAGTGCGCTGAATATGCGCTCGATAAAAAAGCCTTTAACGCCAAACTTCTCCAGGTCAAGGAAATATCATCCTTGACCGATTATATTTTGATCGTCTCCGGCCGCTCAGACCGTCAGGTTCAGGCCATAGCCGAAGGCGTTCGCGTTGAGATGAAAAAGAACCACAACATCGAGCCGCTGGCGATCGAGGGGATGAACGAAGGACGCTGGGCATTAATCGATTACGGTGATGTCATGGTCCATGCTTTTCAGGAGCCGGTCCGCGAGTTCTACGACCTCGACGGCCTCTGGTCTGAAGCGCCGGAAATCAGCCTTGCCCAGCTTGAAGAGGCCGGAAAGGCTGTCGCCGGGTCGTGAAGCTCTCCCTGCTCTGTATCGGCAAGCTCTCTGCAAGCTGGCTGCAGGAAGGCGCCAAAGATTACAGCCAGCGCGTTAACCGCTACCTGCCATTGAGCATTGACGAACTGAAAGAATGCAAGCTCGGCAAGAAGGCGGACAGCAGACAAATTATTCAACAGGAGGGTGAGCAACTGCTTGCCAGAGTGCCGCAAGGCGCTTATACTGTTGCACTTGATGAAAAGGGGAAGCTGTTTACGTCGGAAGACTTTGCAAGTTTTTTTGACCGACACATGCTGGACAGCACTCCCGAACTGACATTTATCATCGGTGGGCCCTATGGCCTGAGTAACGCTATCAAGGATAAAGCGAACCTGAAACTGTCACTCACTCCGATGACACTGACACACCAGATGGCAAGATTGATCCTGTTGGAACAAGTTTATCGGGGGATGACGATCCTGCGTAACGAGCCATACCACAATCGCTGAACAGGGAAGGTCAATGAAGAAAAAAGACTTGGAAAAAGCCAGAAAAACACTTGAGCAGATGCGCCGTGAGGTTATTGCTGAAGTCCAAGACAACTACGCCGCATCACGGGAAATCGGGCAAAACAACCTACCCGACCTGGCGGATGTCTCCAGCAATGCTTACAGTCGCGAAATGCTACTGAATCTTTCCGACGCGCAAAACCGAAAGATCAAGGACATCGATGCTGCTTTAGAGCGAATGGACAACGATGAGTACGGCATCTGTGCCGGCTGCAGTGAAGAGATTGCACCACGCCGCATGGAAGTCAGACCATTTTCCCGTTACTGTATCGAGTGTAAAACCGACATCGAAAAATTTGGTGAATAACCTGCTTGTCGCCTGCCAGCATGGCAAGGCTGACCTGGAGAAGACCTCATGATTATTGTTTTTCTTTTCTTCATTGCCCTCGTTGCTTTTTGCGGTTTCATTCTCTACTTAATGAACCTCAACCCGGGTGACGTTACGGTTTTTCTGACGGCCGACTTCAGCCTGGTTTCACCGATCACTTTTATCCTGCTCGGCTCGATCCTCATTGGTCTTTTATTAGGTCTTGGGGTTAACTTCTTCACCCTTATCGGGCATTCGTTGACGCATTGGCGCAAGGATCGCAAAGAAAAAAAGGTGTTGGAAGTCGGGTCTATCTACCGTGAAGGTGTCGGTCGCCTCCTGTCCGGTGACGTCAAAAAAGCCCACACCCTGTTGCAAAAAGCCCTCGACAAGGACCCGGTCCGCATCGAAGCTTATATTGCCATGGCGAGTGTCCACCTTCAGGAAGGGCAGACCGAAGAAGGAATCAATCTGCTACTCAAGGCAAAGAACATTGACCCAAAGAGCCTTGAGGTCCTTTTCAAGCTGGCAACAACCTATGAAGAAATTGGGCGCGATGACGAAGCGATAGAAACCTACAAGAACCTCCTGAGTCTTGAAAAGGACAACCGCAAGGCACTACGCTGCCTGCGCGAGCTCCATATCGCCCACGGTCGCTGGAGTGAAGCTTTCGAATTACAAAAAAGAATTCTCAAGGTCGGACCGGGCAGCAACCGGATGAACGAAGAGAAAGAAAAACATCTCTCGTTGCGCTACGAAGTCGCCCGCCAGGCCCTTGAGGAGAATGAGGTCGACAGAGCAAAGTCTGAGCTGAAGGAAATCATCAAGGAAGATCCTGATTTCGTTCCGGCCCGGGTTTCACTCGGCGACACCTATATCCAGCAGGAACGGATTGATGAT
>JBFFPW010000269.1:0-3121 GCA_041573815.1 Desulfuromonadales bacterium | reverse complement strand
TTGCCGCCACCGACGACGATAACCCGTTTCGGTGTCACCATCCCCTCATTGAGAGCAACGGCCCGCAGGTAGTGAATACCACCCTCGGAGAAACCGTCATAACCTTCGTCTTCACCTTCAACACCCATCGGCTTTGATTTAAAAGCGCCGGTGCCGAGGAAGACGGCATCATATTTCTCTTTCAACTCGCGCAGGGAAACATCGCGCCCGAGCTTGACTCCATATTCAATTTCAACGCCGAGCGCCGCGACGATATCAGCTTCGCGCTGCAGCAGGTGACGCGGCATCCGGTAGTCAGGGATACCAACGGCGACCGTACCGCCAGGCTCGGAAAGCATATCAATGATCTTGACCTTGTGCCCTTCGAGCGCCAGATAGTAGGCGGTGGTCAGTCCGGCCGGACCGGCGCCGACAACCATAACGTTTTTGCCGGTCGGTGGCTTTGGTACCATCGGCGGTTGCTTGTGATGCAGCCATTCGTGATCGGAAGCGACCCGCTTCATGACCATGATACTGACCGGCTCATCAACCAGGGCACGACGGCAACCAGCCTCACACGGATGCGGGCAAACCCGGCCGCAAACCGCCGGAATCGGCATGTAGTCACGAATAGTCGCCAGTGAATCGTCGTGGCGACGTTCCTTGATCTCTTCGATGTAAGTCGGGATATCAATATGGGCCGGGCAGCGGTCGATACAGGGCGCAGTGATCCGATCCTTGTAAGCTTTGGCTGCCTGCGGCTTTTTCTCACCCTTGATATAGGCGAGGAAATCATTACGAAAATGTTTGACTGCATCAAAGATCGGAATAGCCGAGGTCATGCAGAGCGTGCACTTGCAGTTATCAAGAAGCGCGGAAAGAGACTCGATCGTTTCGAGGTCTTTCTCCTGCCCTTTGCCGGAAATAATCCGGGCCAACGTATCCTGCAGGACTCTGGTGCCCCGCTTGCCGGGAGAACATTTAGCGCAGCAGTGCTTCTCCTGCACCCGCTTCATGTACTCAGCCGCCATGGCGACAACATCAGTCTCCTTGTCGAGCAGGATGATGCCATCCCAACCCATAAAAGCACTGATCTTGCCCTGATCAAGATACTGCTCAGGCAACTTCAGGTTAATTGATGCCAGATCGGCTTCACCGCCCTGACGATTATCGACGACTTCACGTCCCCAACTGGAAAATACGACTTGTGACAAAACGACCTCCGCGCAGACCACCCGCACCGATACGATACAGACGGTCGAAGTCCCTTAAAAAAGGGAAAGACCTAGTAGCTACCGTCTTTCCCCTATTCTTGTATACAGTATGCAGATTTCTATCACAAAGAGTTCATGTAAATCAAGGGAAAATTTGTCCCGTTTAACATTGTGCCCAGATGATTGACACCTCGCCGGGAAGCGGTAAAAAAACTGCTATTACGGCATTATCCGCGCGCGAATCAAAGCAGTTCCGGAAACGGTTCTACAATGCGCCAGTAAGAGGTCCCTGGCGCCCCGCCAGGTTGCTGTTCCCAGGCCAGAGAAAAACGCTTTTTCTTAATGGTCACAGACGGCAGAATGTAATATTCGAGCAGGTAATGAATGGCCACCTTTTCCTCCGGCACATCTACGTCGATCCGGGCCATGGTAAAACTGGTGATTTTAAGATCTTCCACATCTTCAAACTGCTCAATAAAATCCTGACGATCCTCCCCGTCAAAATGCAGGGCCGCTCCGGGAAAGTCCAACCACCTGACGCGGAGCATGAAGTCATCGTTCTTTTTGTTCAAATCATCCTTGTGCGTTGGCAGCATAGCGCAGGCAGAAACCAACACGAAAATAAAAACCAGCATCATCCGGGAAAAATTGATCATTTCTGACCCCTTCCTTTCATAAGATCTCTTTGCAGGTGTGACATACTAGGCTAAAATACCCCACGAAATATCACCACCAGCCGGGAACAATCTAAAATGAAACATATCGAAATATACACCAAGGACTACTGCTCATACTGCCATCGCGCCAAAGATCTACTGCAGCGCAAGGGTGTCGAATTCACAGAATACGATGTCACCAACGATAGCCTCAAGGAAAAAGAGATGCGTGAGCGCTCCGGTCGCACAACCGTTCCAGAAATTTTCGTTGATGACCAGCTGATTGGCGGCTGTGACGAACTGTTTGAGCTCGAGGCGACCGGCCAGCTTGAAGCGACTCTCGGACTTTAACCCTGCCGGATATACTCGAGAAGCTCCAACGCCAGCTCAACCTTGCCGAACGGCGGCATCAGGTAGAAACCGTCAGCCCGGCCACGACCGGCATCAACAATCTCACGAGCAATCGCCATCCCTTCAGCAACCCCTGCGTCTCCACTTTTGCCCTGCATCCGTTGCCGCACGTCATCCGGCAGCTGTATTCCGGGGACTTCATTATGCAGAAACTCGGCATTTCTCTCACTGACCAGCGGCAATATACCAAGAAGAATCGGGATATCACTCTCAACAGCAGTCAGCATTTTCTCCATGACGGCGACGGCATATACCGGCTGGGTTTGCACAAACTGCGCGCCGGCTTCAACCTTTTTATCGAGCTTCCTGATCTGTCCATCGAGTTGCGCGGCATTCGGATTAAAAGCGGCGCCCAGGACAAATTGGGTCGGCGCACCCAGCTCCTGGCCATACAAGGTTTGCCCTCTATTGAGGGCCGAAAGGAGCTCCAGCAGACCGATGGAGTTGACATCAAAAACGGACGTTGCCCCGGCCTCACCACTCAGAGACACCGGGTCGCCGGTGACGGCCAGAACATTCCGGATACCGAGCAGATGCGCTCCCATCAGATCGGAATGCAAACCGATCAGGTTGCGGTCACGGCCGGTCATATGGACAATAACCTCAACACCGGTCTCTTGTTGTATCTGACTGGCCAGAGCGATATTTCCCAACCGGACCCTCGCCAACGGATTATCAGCGATGTTGATGGCCGAAACACCCGCTGCGGCAAGCTGTTTTGCACCAGCAATGATTTTATTGCAATCAAGTCCTCGCGGCGGATCAAGCTCAACCGTCACCAGGATGTCCTCACCATCAAGCCAGCTTTTCTCTTTTCGGGCCGAAAGTTCTATCGACGGAGTCACATCTTTTGCCACCGGT
>JBFFPW010000268.1:0-3135 GCA_041573815.1 Desulfuromonadales bacterium | reverse complement strand
TCTCTCGCTTTCCAGTAATTAGATATATTGCAGAGCAATTTTGAAAACGCCGACATACAACATAATTTCAGCAACTATATTTTTATTAAATATTATGCGCGCACTAGATGAATAAACCGGATAACAACATAGAGGTCTATATTGACCCTCCTTCACATCATTTTCTAAATGACCGTCTTTTTTGCAATGAGGCAAATCTGGGAGATGATCTTATGGTCCCCTATGTGGATTTGCGTTCGTTTTTCACTGAAAGGAATATACCTATACATACAGCAGACCTTATACCGGGAGAGAGCGACAAAAAGAAAAAAATATATCTCTCGCTCGGCATACTTGATAATTATAAAAGACTATCAAAAAGACCTGACGTAATAATTTCTTCTTTCTTCGCAATGGAGTGCCCAATCGTTGATCCCCGTCAGTATGGGCGAATGAAAGATGCACAACATTACTTTAAACATGTGTTTTCCTGGAGCGATAGTAAATCACTGGAGCGTTTCATCGGTGAAAAAATACAAATAGAAACATTCCACTGGCCACAGGCATACGATCAAGTGCATGATGAGCACTGGTCAAAACAGGATAGGAAATTTCTGGTGATGATCAACTCTAATAAACTGCCCGCCCTGTATTGGCAGGAGCTCTATACGGAAAGAATGCGTGCTGTCGAGTACTTTAGCCGAACAAATGATATTGACCTGTATGGTCGAGAATGGGATTTTCCATCTATTCAACTAGGAAGAGCACATATACCTTATACTTTCAGAAAATGGCAGCGAAACTTTCAACAGTTCTGGCAATCATTATTTCCTAACCCGCTACTGGTAGCTGCCAGAAAAGTTTACAAGGGTGCTGCAGATTCCAAGTCTGAAATAATGAGTGAGTATAATTTTGCCTTATGTTTTGAGAACATGATCATAAAAGGCTGGGTCACTGAGAAGATTTTTGACTGTTTTTTCTGCGGCACCATACCTGTGTATCTAGGGTCGCCTGATATTGAGGAGCGCATACCGTCTGATTGTTTTATTGATATGCGAAAATTCGATGACTATAACTCTCTTCATTCCTTCCTGAAATCACTTACACAGGATGATATTCAGCAATATCGTGAAAATGCGAAAAATTTCCTGAGTTCCCCGGTTTTTGAGCCATACTCTAAAAAAACTTTCGTGGATACTATCGTAAGCGTAATAGAAAAGGATGCAGATATAGCATTACGCTAATATATACGCGTGATGACCGCATATAAATAATAATTCGGACCATTGGCAAAACTCGCTCTGCACGAATTGGTCTGCCTATCAATATATGGACTCAATAGTGCGTTACTCCAGTCTAACAGATGCCCGGAAAGGGGTTGCGATGTCCCGGCAGGGGTGTTCGGCGACAAGACGAACGTACCGGGGAATGACCATGATACTCAAGCTGGAAGAGGTTTATCTGGCCGATAAATCCGGCAGGCCGATGACACAGTTGGCCCGCGAGCTTGGCATCCGGATCAACCAGATCGGCAAGTGGACAAAAAAACGGGAAAAGAAGCAGGAAACGACATTCTGATGCAGGGTCGACAAGCCGGGAAGGGTGCCGAGATTCGGCGATTACGGCGTGAACCTGAGGGTGCCCACGAGGAGAATGAGATTTTAAAATAACGCCGCGGCCTGCTTTGCGGGATACCAGCAATTAACTACCCGTTTATTTATAAGCATCGGCGCTGCTACCAGTGCAGCAAATGTGCCTGGTGCTGAGTGTTTCGCCGAGCGGGTATTACGACTGGGTGGCCCGAACGGCGAGTGATCGAGGTCATCGAGGTCGGCGTCACGAATGGCAGGCAGCACAGATCCAGGTTTTTCATCAGGCCGGTCGCGAGGCCTGCGATGCACCAGGGATCCACCGTGATCCGGTCGAGGCCGGTGATGTGGTCGGCAAGTACACAGTCGCGTTGCTAATGCTGCGCGCCGGCATTGTCCCGAAGTGGTTCAGGAAGTTCCGCGTGTCGGCTGACTCTCGCAACACCCGCCCGGCTCTCAATATACCGGAGCGTAGGTTCAGCGTCCCTGAACCAAACCGATGCCGGGTGACAGATATGACGTTTATACCAACCCGTGAGGGGTGGTTGTATCTGATGGTGATACACGACTGGAATACACCCGAAATTTGAATAATTCTCAGCAGGATGCAAAATTGTGGATGTCACCTTCTAATGGTAGAGGAACGGTATTGGTCAGTGCTGGATTTATGTATAGTATGGCCCCGGATCGAACTTTCCTGCGCCGCTCGAGTGCCCGGTCAGGATTTTGTTACAGAGATAGTTAGCTGCCTCGCGAGCAGCGAGCGCTTGTCCGGCATCATTCCAGTGGCCAGCCGCTTCCTTGAAGAACAGCAACCAGGTTGAATTGGAGAATAATCGGATGAATTTTGGGCCGAGTTTGAAAAAAATCGTTACCGACATATTCATATCTATTTCAATTGCACTTGCTCTGATGTTCGTTGTCGAGTCAGGATTGCGGATACTCTATCCCGAAAAGGTACTGGATATTGCAGAAGAACGCAGGCGGATTCAGCAACTTGCTTACAGATATCACCCGGACTACCTGGTTGCCTTAAAACCCAATATCACCAAGACCTTCAACCGCGACCGTGTCAACGGGGGCGATGTCATTCATTGGAAAACAAACAGTGACTCGTTCAGGGGCAACGAACTCAGGCCTCAGCATGAGCTCAGGGTAATCGTTTATGGTGACTCCAATATACAGGCAAGATTTTCCCGTCTGGAGCATACGTTCGCCAATATACTTGAAAACCATCTCAAATCCATATCAGGAAAAGACGTTGAGGTAATCAATGGCGGCATCGTGGGAGCTGGCCCCGATCAGAATTTAATCAGGTTTTCACTGGAAGTTGATATCTACAAGCCAGACGTCGTCATCTTCCACATTTTTGCTGACAATGATTTCGGCGATATCATCCGCAACAGGCTGGTTGAAGTTGATCATGATGGCGTACTAGTCAGAACCGATTTCAAGCCGACAACCGATCAGTTACTGGAAAACAAGGAATCTCATCTTCTTGTTACGAAAGCTGCTCTCAAGGTGGTGAATGCGGTTTCCGGTCGCCTTGCGTCTCTCAAGTCGGATC
>JBFFPW010000267.1:0-3139 GCA_041573815.1 Desulfuromonadales bacterium | reverse complement strand
GGGCGCCGAAACCTGCTCCGGGTACCAGCAATATACCGAACTCCTGGGCGGTCTCAACAAATTTTATGTCATCTTCAAGTGGTGATCGTGGGAAGAAGTAGAAACCACCCTCAGGTTTGACGGTTGAGAAGCCGAGTTCCGTCAGTTTCTCATAGATCAGGTCGCGTTTATGTCGGTAGATCTCAATATCAACCGACACATTTTGCAGGCCGGCGACCAGTCGCTGCATCAAGGCCGGGGCGTTCACAAAACCGAGGACCCGGTTGCAGAAAACGGCGCCTTCCATGAACCGATCGACCTCTTTCATCTCCGGACTGGCGGCCAGATAACCGATTCTTTCACCCGGCAGGGCGAGGTCTTTGGAGTGTGAAGTCACAATAACCGAATTGGCAATACTGGCAAAAACCGGCGGCACAGCCATGTCGTATGAGAGCCGGGCATATGGCTCATCGGAAATTACGTAGATCTGGCCTCCAAATTCCTTTTCTTTCTTCACCAGCAGGGCACCGAGGTCGTCCAGTGTCTGTTCCGGGTAGATGACACCGGTCGGGTTGTTCGGTGAGTTGATGATGATCGCCCGGGTTTTTTCGTTAATAGCGGCCGAAATGGCCTCAAGGTCTGGTTGGAACGTTTCCAGGTCGCAGCTGACCTCTACCGGCACTCCGCCATGGTTGTCGATATAGAATTTGTACTCGACAAAAAAAGGCGTCAGGATAATGACCTCTTCACCAGGATTAAGAATGGTCTTCAAAACGACGTTGAGAGCACCACCGGCACCGCAGGTCATGATAATATTTTCTTTGCTGACATTTTTTCCGGAGTCGGCTGCCAGTCGTTCTGCCACGGCTGCACGGGTTTCGTCATAGCCGGCATTGTTCATGTAGCGGTGCATGCCCGGTTCCGGGTCGTTCGCCAGTTCCTTTAGTCGAGCCAGTAAAGCGGCTGGCGGTTCAATCGTCGGGTTGCCGAGGGTGAAGTCAAAGACGTTCTCGGCACCCCGCTCATTTTTAAGTCTGGCGCCTTCTTCAAACATCTTGCGTATCCAGGACGCACGTTCTATGAAGGATTCGATTTTATTGGCGATGGCCATTGTTAAGCTCCTTGAGGTTGAATTGAGCGGCAGTTTATCCTGCAGTCGTTCGGAGGGTCAAGACAGAATACTGCAAGTTTGGTTATCGATTGTCTGTTATCAGGTTATAATGTCTGAAAAGGTAGGTTCATGACTGATACTGCGGACCAAAAATATGATATTGCCGATCGATGCGCCGGGTCAATTCTCGGAACGGCATTTGGCGATGCCCTCGGTGCTGGTGTTGAAGGTTGGACTTCTGAAGAGATTAAAAAAGAATATGGAGAAGTTCGGGAATATATCGAGTGCCGAATGGGGGCCGGTTTCTATACTGACGATACCCAGATGACTCTGGCCATGCTCCGGTCAATTGTTCGTACCGGAGGAATCGATGGTGCTGATTGTGCCGCCTGTTGTGCTGAAGCTTTCGATCCGGAGCGTGGTTATGGGCGCAGCGCCAGCGAAATAATGAAAGCATTAAAAAAAGGTACCGCTTATACCGAAACCGGGAACATGCTTTTCCCCGATGGTTCGTACGGTAACGGCGCTGCCATGCGGATTGCCCCGGTCGGCTTGTTGTGCGGAGAAATGGACCCATCATTGATGCGAGCCTGGGTTTTTGAAGCGGTTCGCTCGACCCATACCCACGATGAGGCGGTCGATGGTGCTCTGGTTCTGGCCGCCGCTATTGGTTATTTGAGCCGGCTTGTCGATGCTTCCGGTTTCGATCCCTCGGCATTTCTGCTCGGGTTGTCGCCCTATTGTCGAACAATGGAGTTGCGTTCACGTATTATGCTGGCGGCCAGGCTGCTTGGAGAGGAAATGACTCCGGAAGAGGTTGCTGCCCAACTCGGTAATGGCGTGCGAACTCTGGAATCAGTTCCAATTGCACTTTATACGGCATTCAGGTATATCGACGACCCGGAGCAAGCTCTTGTTGCAGCCGTTGGTTACGGTGGTGACACCGATACCGTTGCTGCTATGACCGGAGCTGTTGTCGGGGCTCTGCATGGAGCAGAACACTTCCCGCGTCGGTGGCACGATGGACTGGAGCGGGGTCCCCACGGTTACGAGACTCTTCGAGACCTCTCAACCCAGTTGGCAAAAATGATCAAATAGACCCTTCCTCGTTGATTTTTCTGTACTTTTAAGCTAAATTGCCGATTCCATTTAAGTATGCGAAAGGTTTGATTTTATGACTAAAAAAGACCTTGGTGATCTGCGCCAGAGGATCGATGATATTGACGATAAAATCCTCGATTTGCTCAATGAAAGAGCCTCAATTGTCATTGATGTCGGACGGGTCAAGGAGGGTGCTCGAGGTGACTTTTATGTCCCGAGTCGTGAACAGGCGATCTATCAACGCCTGACCGAAGATAACGATGGGCCTTTTCCGAACGATGGTGTCCGCCGGGTCTTTCGTGAAATTATTTCGGCGTCATTGAACCTGGAGCAACCGATGAAGGTTGCTTTTCTCGGGCCCCAGGCGACCTTTACCCATGTTGCCGCTATGCAACAGTTCGGTTTTTCAGCGCAGCTGGTGCCGCAAAAAAGTATCAGCGCCGTTTTTGAAGATGTTGAGCGGGGAAGGGCGCATTATGGCGTTGTGCCGGTCGAAAACTCGACGGAAGGGGTCGTTTCACATACTCTCGACATGTTTATTGACTCAGATCTCAAGATTAATGCCGAGGTCATGCTCGAGGTGTCACACGACCTTCTTTCACGCTCCGGCGATTTAAGTTCCATTAAACGGATCGTTTCCCACCCTCAAGCGCTGGCCCAATGTCGCAACTGGCTCGAAGAGAATCTGCCGGATGTGCCCCTGGTCGATGTCAGCAGTACCGCCCATGCAGCCCAGATGGTGGCTGATGATGACACCACGGCCGCTATCGCCAGTGAGGCCGCCGCGAACCTGTATGGCCTCAAGGTTGTTAAGAAAAAGATTGAAGACAATCCAAATAACTTCACCCGCTTTTTGATTGTCGGCAAGAAAAATCCGGACAGGACCGGCAGCGACAAGACGTCTTTGATGTTTCGCATCAAGGATGAGCCCGGCATCCTCTACCGCAT
>JBFFPW010000266.1:0-3146 GCA_041573815.1 Desulfuromonadales bacterium | reverse complement strand
ACCGTGGTCTTCTTGTCAGGATCACCGGCAGTCAGAAAAGGAACCAGTGCCTTTTCGCCGTTCCGCTTGATATTTTCCAGTGTTATTTGAATACGGCTCATAGTTTAACCAAAAAAAGAATCCAAGTTTTCAAGTTTAATTAAAAATCGACGTCATTTCAACCGTTTTCCTCAACGATAGCACCAACTTTATCGAGAAATTGGCGAAACATCGGCGCCGTCATCCGGCCGGTCTGCACATTGTATCGACTGGTGTGATAGCAGGCAACCAGCCAGAATCCCGGAGTCAGCTCATATCTGGCGCCGTGACCGAACGGATAATCAGCCGGTCGATCAATCAATCCGGTCGCACGGAAATACTTCAGGCAACTGTCAAAAGATCCGCGCCCCAGGGCAATCACCACCTGCAAACGTGACAGGGCCGCCAGTTCCTGTGCCAGATACGGCCGACAGTTATTAAATTCGTCGCCCTTCGGCTTGTTCTCGGGGGGGACACATTTGACTGCGTTAGCGATATAGAGATCGTTCAGCTGCAAACCGTCGGCAATATGTTCCGCATCCGGCTGGTTGGCGAAACCGGCCTCATGCAACAACGGGTACATGAAATCGCCAGCACCGTCACCGGTAAAGGGGCGACCGGTCCGGTTGGCACCATGCGCCCCCGGCGCCAGGCCGACCAGGCAGATACGGGCATTCAGATCACCAAAACCAGAGACCGGACGATTCCAGTATTCTTGCCGACAGCGCCCTTTGGCGGGCTTGATATTTTGAAGATAATCGACGAGACGCGGACATTTTCGGCATTCCGTCAGCCCATCGAGTTCAATCACCGCCATGACTCTATGGCTTTCCGCCCGGTTTCGGCCCACCCGACTTTGGTTTATTGCCCTGCGGCCGACGCCGACGGTGGTGATGTTTTGCGGGGCCACTCCGTTTCTCAGGAATCGGTGCCTTCTTGTGCGGAATACCACCCCGCCTGTAATCATGGCAGAGGTCTTCCTCCATCGGCACCGTACTCGGGATTTTTATGCCGATATATTCTTCAATATCGGGAATATGAAAAGCGAGATCTTCATCGGCGAAACTGATCGCCTTGCCGATGGCGCCAGCCCGGGCTGTGCGGCCGATTCGGTGGACGTAATCCTCCGCATCCTGCGGCAGATCGTAGTTGACCACATGGGTCACATCTTCAATATGCAGACCCCGTGAAGCAACATCAGTGGCAATCAGAAAACGGAGACGGCTTTCCTTGAAGTCCGCAAGAATCCGCATCCTTTTTTTCTGCGGGATATCACCGGAGAGCACCGCCGCCTTAAAGTCATTATGTATCAAACGACCGGCCAGATGTTCGGCCTCACGTTTAGTATTGACGAAAACCATAACCCGATCAGCCGCCGGTTCATCTTTCAACAGACCGAGCAGCAGCGGAAATTTCTCACGCCGGGAAACATGGTAGAGAATCTGTTCAATACGCTCAGCTGTTACCTGCTCCGGTTCAATCTTCACATTTTCGGGCAGATTCATAAATTCGTAGGCAAGCTCCATAACCCGCGGTGACAACGTTGCGGAGAAAAGCATGGTCTGGCGCTTTTCAAATGGCGGCAGCTTACGCAGAATAAAACGCAGGTCCTTGATGAAACCCATGTCAAACATCCGGTCGGCTTCATCGATGATCAACGCTTCAATGCGATGCAGCGAAAAAACCCGCTGCTTGAAATAATCGATAAGGCGGCCCGGGGTGGCAACAATCACATCGACGCCATCCTTCAACGCCTGACGCTGTTTGTCATAATCGACGCCACCAAAGATCGGTTGAACCTTGAACGGACAGTGAGCGCCGAGACCCTTGGCGTCTTCACAGATCTGCACCACAAGTTCACGGGTCGGGGCGATGACCAGAGCCCGAGGGTTACTGGAGGTCTCGACGTCGTTTTTCGCCAGAGTGGTAAAGAGGGAGATCAAAAAGGCGGCGGTTTTGCCAGTTCCGGTCTGCGCCTGGGCGGCAACATCAAACCCCTGTAACGCCAACGGAATCGACTCTTCCTGTACGGGAGTGAGTTCAGTAAAACCGACTTCGTTGATACCACGCATCAGATCGGCTGTTAAATCCAGTTCTGTAAATTTCATAAATTCAGGTTAAAGGTTAAGGGTTAAAGGCGAAAGGTGAGAAATCACCCCTGTGCCAGAAACGGACCTTCTCTTTCTTTGTCTTAATGGAAAATGCTAATTCATTTCCCAGTTTCTCATCAATTGCGGAAAAGGAAATTGTTCATCCAGCAAGGCAGGCGCAACCGACAAGTGAGGCGTAGCGAAGCTACGTTGAACGCCGGAGGGCGTGCCTAACGCCGCTGGTGGACAATTCACAAGCCGCTTAAAACTCGACGCCCATGGCTTCGGCGACCGTGTGTATGTCTTTATCACCACGGCCCGACAGGCAAACCACAACGACCTGGTTTTTATCCATTTCCTTGGCCTGTTTACAGACATGGGCAATGGCATGAGCCGATTCAAGGGCCGGAATAATCCCTTCGAGCTCAGTCAGCAGCTTAAAGGCGTCGAGGGCTTCAGCATCGGTGACCGAGAAATACTCTGCCCGACCAAGATCTTTGAGATGTGAATGTTCAGGACCAACACCCGGATAATCGAGACCGGCTGATATCGAATGGGCATGTTCGATCTGGCCATCATCGTCCTGCAACAGAAAAGTCTTGTTACCATGCAGAACACCGACCGAACCGGCAGTAATACTGGCTGCGTGCTTGCCGGAATCGACACCGAGCCCAGCCGCTTCAACGCCGATAAGGCGGACGTCTTTATCTTCCATAAACGGGTAAAACAGCCCTATGGCGTTGGAGCCACCGCCAATACAGGCCACCGCCGCATCGGGCAGTCGGCCTTCGGCCTCGAGTATCTGCTGCTTCGCCTCGCGACCGATGACCGATTGAAAATCCCGGACCAGCATCGGATACGGATGCGGTCCGGCAACGGTACCAATAATATAAAAAGTATCGCGCACGTGGGTGACCCAGTGCCGCAAGGCATCATTCATCGCGTCCTTGAGGGTCGCGGTGCCACTGGTCACACCATGCACCGTGGCGCCAAGAAGTTTCATCCGGAAAACATTGAGCGCCTGCCGGCGGATATCTT
>JBFFPW010000265.1:0-3151 GCA_041573815.1 Desulfuromonadales bacterium | reverse complement strand
GCAGGGGCAAGGGTTCATCGCCGCGATCAGCATAAAGGTTGCAGGATAAGTCAGGCTCATGGCCGCCCGACTGATGCCAACCTGACCATCTTCGAGCGGCTGACGCAACATTTCGAGGACGTTCTTTTTGAACTCGGGTAATTCATCGAGAAACAGGACGCCGTTGTGGGCCAACGACACCTCTCCCGGTTTCGGTACCGCCCCGCCGCCGATCAGACCGGCATCGGAGATGGTGTGATGCGGAGACCGGTAGGGCCGGTGTGCCACCAGCGCATCGGTCTGTGCTAACAGGCCGGCGATGGAATGAATTTTGGTTGTCTCCAGTGCTTCATCGAAGCTCTGATTCGGCAAAATCGACGGCAATCGTCTTGCCAACATGGTTTTGCCGCTGCCTGGAGGTCCAACCATCAGCAGATTATGCGCACCGGCCGCGGCAATTTCCAGCGCCCGCTTGGTATGTTCCTGGCCCCGGACCTCGGCAAAATCCTCAACATTGGTCAAGGCCTCCGAAAACAGCTTGTTCGAATCGACCGAGCAGGGAGCGATGTCGGCTTTGCCGGCGATAAAATCAACGACCTCGCCAAGGGACGCGACGCCGTAGACTGGCAGGCCGTCGGCCAGAGCACCTTCCCGGGCATTCTCCTGCGGCACAATCAGGCCATCGACCGGCCAATTGCGCGCTGCGACCGCGACCGGCAATACGCCCCGGACCGGTTTAACCCGACCGTCGAGCGAAAGTTCGCCCATCAGCAGGTAGTTGTGTTCTTTCTTCGGTTTCAGGGTGCCGGACGCCTGCAGCAGGCCGACCGCCATCGGCAGATCGAAAGCGGCGCCGTCTTTACGGATATCGGCTGGCGCCAGATTGATGGTAATACGGCGTGATGGAAATTCGTACCCGGAATTCTTAACGGCTGACTTGATGCGATCCTTGCTCTCTTTGACTGCACCTTCCGGCAGACCGACGGTGGCAAACTGGGGCAGACCCTGGGCGATGTCGACTTCGACCTCAACCCGATAAGCATCAATCCCCAGCAAAGCCCCGGACAGGACTTTAGCTAGCATATTCCCCCCCTTGCAAACAGCACTGCAATTCAATACTGAATAAATAAACAGTTGAGATTATTACATAAAAAAAGCGGCCCGCAAGGGCCGCTCAGTAAAATGTTGAAACAGGGGGGTTATTCGACAAAGCCGTCGAGATATTTTTCCGCCATGATCGCGGCGACAGCACCATCGCCAACCGCCGTGGCAATCTGCTTGAGAATTTTCTTGCGGACATCGCCGGCAGCAAAAACACCCGGCATCGAAGTCCGGCACTCGGCATCAGTCAATACGTAACCGTCACCGTCGAGCTCCAGCACCTCGGTCAGAAAATGGGCTTTCGGAGTGACGCCGATGGCGACAAACATGCCGGCCAGTGGCAGGTCGCGGGTTTCGCCACTCTTGAGGTTCTTCAGGGCGGCCGAGGTCATGCCGCTGTTGTCGCCGTTAACCTTTTCGATCACCGTGTCCCAGAGAACCTCGATCTTGTCGTTAGCCTCGATGCGGTCCTGCAGGATCTTGGTGGCGCGTAGTTCATTACGGCGATGGATCAGGTAGACCTTGCTGGCAAAGCGGGTCAGAAACAGAGCTTCTTCAGCAGCGGTATCACCACCGCCGATGATGGCGACTTCGACTTCACGGAAAAAAGCGCCGTCGCAGGTAGCGCAATAAGAGACACCGCGACCGATAAAAGAATCTTCACCGTCGACACCGAGCTTGCTCGGTTCAGCGCCGGTGGTGATGATCACAGCCCGGGCGCGCAACTCCTTGCCGTCAACGGTCAGGGTCTTTACATCACCGTTGTCGACCAGCCCCTCGGCTTCACCGGTGGTGACCTCGAGACCGAACTCCTGGCAGTGTTCCTGAAAGCGCATCATCAGGTCGGGGCCATCAATGCCGCCCGGGAAACCCGGGTAGTTTTCAACCTTGGTAGTGGTCATGACCTGGCCACCCATGATCATTCGTTCAAGCAGCAAGGTTTTCAACTTGGCGCGGGACGTGTAAAGACCGGCAGTCAGTCCGGCTGGTCCACCACCAATAATAATGACGTCATAAACTGTATCGGACATTGAAGTTTTCTCCTTAGAAAAATCGTCACGAACTTAGCACAGGCGTTCTAAAAAATCACGTCTCTTTTGCCGCTGACAATTGATTTGATGACTGAATGGGTCTAGTATTGTGGGAACATTAATTTGTCGCGAGGAAAATAACATGGAGCAGACTACAAACCACGACCATCAGCACGGTCACGATCAGCACCACCAGGACATTGATCGCGGCATCACCCGGGGTTTTATCTTTGCCATTATCCTCACCGCGGTAACTTTACTGGCCGAGGCTATCGGTGGATGGTGGACCAATTCTCTTGCCCTGCTTTCCGATGCGGCCCATGTTTTCATGGACCTGTTTGCCCTGGCTCTTTCATTAATGGCGATCTATCTGGCGAATCGTCCGGCTGATGATGAACGGACCTATGGCTGGCATCGGGCCGAAGTCTTTGCCTCGCTGATTAATGGTTCAACGCTTCTGTTTATTTCGATCGGCATTCTCTACGAGGCTTGGGGGCGGTTTGCCAATCCGGAGGCGGTCAAGAGCAAGGAGATGTTTATTATTGCCGTCATCGGTCTGGTGGCCAATCTTGTTGCTGCCAGCCGCTTACATAGTCATTCACATGATGATCTCAACGTGCGCAGTGCCTTTTTGCACGTGATTGGCGATGCGATTGCCTCGGTCGGCGTTATCATTGGTGGCATCATTATGCTCTACACCGGATGGTTCGTTGTCGATGCGATCATTTCCGGGGTGATTGCCCTGATTATCGGCTGGGGCTCAATTCGGATCATTCGCGAAGCAGCACATATTTTGCTTGAGGGGGTGCCGCGCGGTATCAGCGTCAAAGAGGTCGTCGAGCGGATGCGGGCGGTCGATGGGGTCAATGATGTGCATCATGTCCACGTCTGGTCAATCTGTTCACACATCTCGGCGTTGTCGGCGCATATTGACATCGAACCGGACTATCGCTTGCGCCAGGGTGAAATTATCGGTAAGATTGAGCAGATGCTTGACCACGACTACCACATTACCCATTCGACCCTGCAGGGCGAGTGTT
>JBFFPW010000264.1:0-3160 GCA_041573815.1 Desulfuromonadales bacterium | reverse complement strand
CCTAAGTCTCGAAGGGGTGATCGTCGATGCGTCTGAAGTTGTTGCCGATATCGGCCGGGCACGCGATCTGGTTCGCCGGAGAGAATTCTGGCAGGCGGATGTGACCTATACCATGGCCCTGTCTCGCTGGCATGGTCAATTCATGCCCGGTTCCTGCAGTGCAGATCAGTCGGTCGGTTATTCTCACCAGATGCAACAACTATGTCTTGATGCTTCTCTTGAATGGAGTAATCTGCTGAATGAATCGGGTCAATCCAGGCGTTCTATTGAGGTGTTGAGCCATGCTCTATGCATGGATCGCTGTAATGAATCGATTATGAAAGCGCTTTATCGTAGTCACATGCGAGATGGTAATATCTCCATGGCCCACCAAATGTTGCATCAATTCGAAGATGTCATGCGAGCCGAAAGTTTCAGCCCTACAGAAATTGCCAGAGTGCTGGCGACGTTCAAGTCTGTCGAAAAAGTTTAGCGCCAGACCTTTTTAGCCTTTCATCCAGTCCCCTAATTCGCGGTCAATAACTTCTGAATCACCAAGGTTTAATTCGAGGAGGCGGCGAAGGTGTACAAAGGTGTCGATCTCTTCACTGAGGAAAACAAAACCATAATGATTCTCTTTTTGATGCGATAGCTTGGCCTCAAACTGCAGATGGATATCGCTGTTGACGAGTTTGATATCAAGAAAGCACAAGTGCTCCATCTCCCATTCCGGCATGTCGCGGACAAGCATTAATGCCCCTTTCATCGAAATATCAAGCAGCTCGGCAGCGTAGGTTTTGTCGCCACACCTGACTTGTGATTGACACTGGAAGGGGATTCTTTGGAATTTTCGTTTTTCATCCATAATGTAAACCCTTTTTCTTTTGATTACATTTTGTCGAATTTGAATGAATCGAGCAATTTTTTCATTTCAGATAAATCCTGAGACTGTTTGAGCTTGTCATTGTAGTAGATAAACACCCAGTATGGGTGAGAATAGCCGATAATGCCAATAAAATGGTGGCGTTCACCGAACAGCGGATAGTTGGAGTCAACTTTCGCCGCAAATTTAACCCCGGGGATCTCTATCATCTCGACCGACGTATTGTATGTTGAGAGATTTTCGATTTCGGCATGCTCGGCAATAGCTTCAGCTGCCCACTTGGCCGAGGCCCTGATGTTTTTTTTGCCTGGTATCCCAGCTTCCTCTTTGACGGGGGCGATGCTGACCATCAGGTACGCTTCGGTCGCTGGATTGAAAATGTAAAGGTTGTTGGTCTTCAGGAACTTTTCAGCCATCTCCTTTAATTTTTCAGGATCGTATGACTCGCCTTTTTTTTCTTTGCCATGCACAAGGTCAACATACATGGCGTCAATGGCCAGTTGCGGTGCCTGTTGGGAAACCTGCCAGCGATCGCTTGGCAGTTCATACTGGAACAGCGTGTTGCTGACAAGTCTTGTTTCCTCAGCATTTATGCAGGACGGAGCGAACAGCAGCAAAGTGAGAAGCAGGGAATATATCTTTTTCATAATGGGTTTCCATTTGTTAGGTGACATCTATATAGGAAGACTATCAGGGTCCTGTTTGCGGTCAAGGGACTGAGCCGAACTTGCCAAGCGCCAACACTCCCTTATAGTGATAGGTATGAAGATGAACTCTCTGCCTCGGTTTTTTACTGTCGCTCTGGTTGCCTGCCTGCTTATCCTGCCTGCCTGCTTGAACGGCAAACCGGAATATAGTGGCGGACAGCCGACGTCTTTCGAGCACGTTGCCATCGCATCGGATCATCCGGCAGCAACTCGTATCGGTTTGGAAATTATGCGGCGAGGTGGCAATGCCTTTGACGCCGCTGTTGCTGTTCAGTTTGCCCTGGCCGTTGCGTATCCCGGTGCCGGCAATATCGGTGGCGGTGGCTTTGCCGTCCTGAGGACCGCAGCCGGCGAGATTGCGGCGCTCGATTTCCGCGAGACGGCGCCGTTGACGGCGCAACGTGACATGTATCTCGATCCGGACGGCGATGTCGTTCCGGGGGTGAGCCTGTTGGGGCACCTGGCTGTCGGTGTGCCGGGTTCGGTTGATGGCATGGTGCAGCTGCATCAACGTTTCGGACAACTTGAATGGCAGGATGTTGTTCAGCCGGCGGTCGATCTTGCCCGCCAGGGGTTCAGGCTGACCCGGCGCCAGGCCGAGAAGTTTAATTTTCACCGCGACAAACTGGCTGGCCAGAACCGTTCGCCGATTCCGGTGGTTCGAAACGATCGACCCTGGCAAAACGGTGATATTGTCGTGCAAGATAGTCTGGCTTCGACCCTGGAGCGGATTCGTGACCGCGGCCGGGCCGGATTCTATGCCGGAGAGACCGCCAGATACCTGATCGCCGAAATGCGGAGAGGCGGTGGACTGATCATTCAGGATGACCTTGACCGGTATCGCTCCGTGTGGCGCCAGCCGGTTGCCGGCCACTACCGTGGATACCGGGTTGTTTCAATGCCACCCCCGTCGAGCGGTGGTGTTGCCCTTCTGCAGATGCTGTATGGTCTCGAAGCATGGCCGATCAGCAAGTGGAAGCCTGACGACTGGCGGCGCCTGCACGTCAAAACCGAAGTCGAGCGTATTGTTTACGCTGACCGGGCGGTTCATCTCGGTGATCCGGACTACTACCCGGTTCCGACGGCTGTACTCCTGAGTGATGGATACCTGCAGCGTCGCTTTGCCAATATCTCGCTGCAATATCGGTTGCCTTTCGCCTCGGTCAATGCCGGTACGGTTGCTCCGCCCGAAAGTCCGGAAACAACACATTTTTCAGTTGTCGATCGGCAGGGGAATGCGGTGTCGATCACCACGACCCTGAACGGTTCGTTCGGCTCGAAGGTGATGGTCGCCGGTGCCGGGTTCTTCCTCAATAACGAAATGGATGATTTCAGCAGTAAACCGGGGGTGCCGAATCAGTTTGGCCTGGTCGGTGCCGAAGCCAATGCTATCGAACCGGGCAAGCGGATGCTCAGCTCAATGACCCCGACAATTGTCGAGAAGGATGGAAAACTTTTTCTTGTGGTTGGATCGCCGGGAGGTTCAACCATTATCACCACTGTCGCCCAGGTAATCAGCAACGTCATTGACCAGGAGATGGCGCTGGACGATGCGGTCACCGCCGCGCGCGTCCATCACCAGTGGCTGCCT
>JBFFPW010000263.1:0-3176 GCA_041573815.1 Desulfuromonadales bacterium | reverse complement strand
CTGCCGTATGAATCATGCAACCTTGGCTCGATCAACCTGGTTAACTTCATTGACGGCAACAAGGTCGATTGGAATCGCCTGAAGGAGATTGTCCGGACCGCGACCCGTTTCCTCGACAATGTTATTGAAGTCAACAACTATCCGATCCCCGAAATTGACGAGATGACCCGCGCCAATCGCAAGATCGGTCTCGGCGTCATGGGATGGGCCGACATGCTGATTTTGCTCGGCATCCCATACAATTCAGAACGTGCTTGCAAGCTCGGTGAAAAACTGATGAAATTCATCACCGAAGAATCACGCCAGATGTCAATTGAACTGGCCGAAGAACGGGGTGCCTTCCCGAACTTTAAAGGCTCCATCTTCGACAAGCCGAATGCCAAGCCGGTCCGCAATGCGACCTGTTCGACTATCGCCCCAACCGGGACCATTTCGATTATCTCCAACACTTCAAGTGGCGTTGAGCCGCTGTTTGCTGTCTCCTATGTCCGTCAGGTCATGGACAATGACGTTCTGGTCGAAGTTCACCCACTGTTCGAGAAAATCGCCAAGGAGATGGGCTTTTACTCGGATGAACTGATGAAAAAGATTGCCGAGCATGGCACCATTCAGGATATGGACGAAATCCCGGAAGAAGTCCGTTCGGTCTTCCTGACCTCACACGACATCACCCCGGAAGACCATGTCCGGATGCAGGCCGCTTTCCAGAACTATACCGACAATGCCGTTTCAAAGACCGTCAACTTCTGCAACGACGCGACGCGTGACGATGTTGAAACGGTTTACCGCCTTGCCTACACCCTTGGTTGCAAAGGCGTCACTATCTATCGTGACGGTTCACGAGACATGCAGGTTCTTTCGCTCAAGAAAGAGGCTAAAGATGAAAAAGTTATTCCGATGGAGAGCGGCAAGTCTGGTCGTAAGCGGGAGCGGCCACGGGCGCTGACCGGATCGACCTACCAGATGGAAACCGGCTGCGGACCCCTTTATGTCACCGTCAATGAAGACAGCCACGGAGCTTTCGAGCTTTTCACCACCATGGGTAAAGCGGGGGGCTGTGCCGCCTCGCAGTGTGAGGCAATTGGCCGTCTCGTCTCCCTCGCCTGGCGTTCCGGCGTACAGGCCCGGCAGGCAGTCAAGCAATTGATCGGCATCACCTGTCACAAGCCGGCCGGTTTTGGCGATAACCGTATTACCTCCTGCTCTGATGCCGTTGCCAAGGCAATCCAGCAACACATGCTGTCTCAGGGAGAGGACATAAACGTCCATATTCAGAACGGCGGCGCTTGCCCTGATTGCGGCGGCCCGGTCGAACACGAAGGTGGCTGTTGCGTCTGTCACGCCTGTGGCTACTCGGAGTGTGCATAAACGACTAAAATTGTCTTTGTCGCAAAGTAGTAATTGACAGCCTAAAGGGGACATGCTGAAATCAGCTGTCCCCTTTTTTAATCAACAACATCAGGAAAAGCAGATGACCATACTTTTACCAATCATCGTCCTCGTTCCATTGATCTTTTGTCTGCCGGGTTGGCTTATGGCCCGCAAACGCTACAATGCCAGCCCCTGGTCACTCAACTATGCCGTTCCGGGCATGACACTTTGGGTCATTCTGGCGATGAGCGGTGTCGGTTCACAAAGCCTGGGTAACGTTGTCGAACTCCTCTACCTCTCCTTCGGGGCCATTCCGATCTACTATCTGAAAGTCCTTTACGTCGATAAAATCCGCCCGAACACAAAACTGAACACCATCATCATGACCGTGATGATGTGTGTTGCGGCGGTCATCCTGCGACTGGCCATGCCGGTCATGCCGGAATAACCAGCAGAGGTCAACCAATGCCTTCACTTATGGCGATGATCCTCGCATCCCTCGGACCCATTCTCATCCATAAAGTACTGCCGGCAAATGTCCCCTTTGTCATCAAAGCCTTTCTCGATCTGTTTCTCTTTATTTTTGTCTTCTATTTCGTCAATAGAATACTGACCAATTTGAGACCCGACATCGATGATTAAACATACAAAATTGTTTTTTGCATGCAAATTATTGACTCTACTTATCACAATAACCGTTAGTTCTTGTGGTGGTAGCAGTGGCAATTCTCCGCCGCCTACATACGATAAATTCGGCACACCGGAACTTATCACCATGATCAACTACAACGGTGACATCATGGAACCGTTTTTTAGCCGCGATGAGCAATACCTCTTCTTTAACGATAATGCGGCAGGTGGTAAGAACCTTCATTATTCAACATATAACAGCATCACTGACACATTTACCTATATAGGCGAAGTTGGCCCCTTAATTAACGATAACACCTCCGTGCAAGGGGTACCAACGTTGGACAACAGCAACACCTTCTTTTATATCGATACGAAATTCTATAATCCTTTAGCCTCACCACCGGTATATGTAACCATGTTCACCGGCACCTGGACTGGCGCATCAGTAACCGGAGTCACCCCGATGGCAGGACTTGATTTTCCATCACCCGGGTTTCTCAATTTCGACCTGGACATAAGTCCTGATGGCAACACCCTCTGGTTTAACGATGGTTTCTTTAGCGGGAACCCGTTTCCGGAGGCTGCCGACATCAAAATTGCTAACTACAACCCAGGCAACGGCCTGTTTGAGCGAGACCCGAATGTTGATCTGATTATGGCAAACGTCAACACGGCAACCCACCTTGAATATGCTCCGGCCATATCAGCAGATGGACTCGAACTTTTCTTCACCCGACTCGACCTCGATTCGATGAAGGCGAATATTTACCGGACAAGTCGACCTGACACTTCTTCTGCCTTTGGCCCTGCCCTGGTTGTCAGTAGCATCTCCAGTTTTGCCGAAGGGGCAACATTCTCACAGAATGAAAAAACCATTTACTACCATTGGCACAACACGTCTTCCGACAAATTTGAGCTTTATCGCGTAACCCGTCCCTGACTTCTCCTGACTAAATAACTTCTTAATTATTCTGCAAAGTTGGCTGGAGACATTCTGTTTAATTGATAAAATATAAGCAGAGAAACATAAGAAATTAACCTCAAAAATGGAGGTTTTTATGGGCGGTCAAGCAACCTGTTACACGATTGAAGCGGCGCTCGAAAAAGCAATCGACCTGGAAACCAGCATCTTCAAGCAATTTCTCATCTCTTTACGAATTGTCAAAAACCGT
>JBFFPW010000262.1:0-3180 GCA_041573815.1 Desulfuromonadales bacterium | reverse complement strand
GTGGCGCCTTGTTGATGGTGCCGATCTCGTTTGTCTCTGATCATATCGAGACTTTGCACGAAATTGATATCGAATACCGTGATCATGCCATGAACGCCGGTATCCACAACTTCTATCGTTCACCATCCCTCAACATCGATGAAATCTTCATTGCCGCCATGGCCGATCTGGTCCGCAGCAAGAGTGCCGAATGAAAACCTGCACGGTCTGCAAAAAAGAATTCGATCCCGAGCAAAAGGGAAATGACCCGGCGGTCGAAATGGGTGAGTTTCTCGGTGCTCATGTTCTCAAAGATGGCGAGGAGCTCTGTCCGATCTGCCTCGCCAATCGGGGAATGCTGGGGATGATGTATTGCCGTAATATGGATTAATAAAAGGCCTCCGGATTCGGAGGCCTTTTTGTTTTTAAGTGTTTCTTTGCGGGGTGATGCTAACACGGGGCGGGTTCGTTTTAGCCCCTTGCCCGTTTCCGTGGGGGTGGGGCAATTTACAGAGGTCTGTTATTTGGGTTAATTCCTCTCGACAACGGGGAAAAACAGGCTGAAAGTACTTCCGGCTCCGCTTTTGCTTTTGACAGTAATAATGCCCCCATTCTGTTTCACAATCCCATGCACAACAGAAAGGCCCATTCCCGTTTGAATGCCAACTTCTTTGGTCGTAAAGAATGGTTCAAATATCCTGTCAATGACCGAAGCCTTTATTCCTGTTCCTGTGTCGCTAATAACAATTTTTGCATATCGTTTATTGGTTATAATCTCTGTATCTAAAAAAGGAATGTTAGCTGCTTCAGCCTCTTTGAGGTGGATTCTTATTTCACCATGCCCCCGTATTGACTCGACAGCGTTTCTGCAAAGGTATGAGAGCGCTTTCTGTATTCTCTCGCTGTTTGCATTTATGTAAATTTTACTCTTTGAATATTTTGCAATAACCTCTATTGAGGACGGGATATTGCTTTTTAACATATCAATCGTATCGTCGATGATCGCAGTCAGGTTTATTTCAAGTGAAACTGCGCTATCCTGGCTACTAAACTCCAGTATTTGTGATGTTAATTCTTTTGCTTGAGAAATTGTGGCGTTTATTTTTTCAATATGATGGCTAAGGTCGTTTTTTGATTCTTTATTTGCTTGTATTGTGGCGAGGTCTTCGGAAATTGTTGAAAGTATACTATTGAAATCATGCGCGATTCCTTCAGCTAGGCTACCAACCGCCTCCATTTTTTTTGTTTGCTGGAGATGTTCTTCAATCTGTTTCCGTTTTTCTTCTGCTTTTTTATGAGCAATAGCAATTGCCGCCAGGTGGGCAGCTGACTCAATGATCTCGATTTCCGTTGAGCTCGGTCCCTGTGGTTCATTGTGGTATATTGCGAAGGTTCCAAGCACATTCCCATCGTACCCCAGGATTGGCTGTGACCAGCATGAGCGCAAATCTGTCTTCTTGACAAGATTGCGAGCCCTTTTCCAGAATGGGTGCGTTAGAAGATCTTCCGTTACCACCCTGTTATTGATATATGCCGCCGCTCCGCAAGCACCTATTCCTGGTCCTGCTTTCATGCCGTCAATAGCATTGTTGAAAAATTCTGGAAGGTTCGGTGCTGCCAATCTGTGCAATGTTTCGGTTTCAGAATTGTATTCTAAAATTGAGCACATCAGGTCATCACCCGTTGATTCTACGAGGTGTACTATCGTGTCACAAATCTCCGTAAGTGTACTATTGCGATACAGCTGTTCAAGAATCTGTTCTTGTCCGCGCTGAAAAAGCTCTCTATGGATGTTTTTTTCGAAGTCGGTCATAAGCGGTGTTTTAAGAGTAACCTCCAGAGGCTTAAAAAACTATCTTGTTAAAAAAACATCGTTGCATGTGGCTGAAATCAAAAGAGGGCCAAGGACATGACCATCACATAAACTGTTCCAGCTCAAATAAAAAACCATCGCGATAATTTCAGTGGCGTCTCACGGAACCAGACTTCCGAGACCCTACAAGCCTTCTTCCTTCAACTGATTGATTATCTCTTTTTGCTTGTCGGACAATTCCTTCGGCACCTGAACATTGACAACCGCATAGAGATCACCCTTGTTTGGTACACCGAAGCCCTTGAGGCGGATCTTGTTGCCGCTTTTGGTGCCGGCGGGTATCTTTACCCGCTTGGTTTCGGTCAGTGTCGGCACATCGATCGAGGTGCCGAGACAGGCACCGCTGAACGGGATGGAGACATTGACGAAAATATCATTGCCGTCGCGGCTGAATTGCGGGTCTTTGAGGACGGTGATTTCGAGGAAGAGATCTCCCGGTGGGCCGCCACTGCCGGAGACACCGCCCTTTTTCGGGATTCTGAGCCGGCCCCCGTTCTCTGTCCCGGCCGGGATCTTGACATTGATCTGTTCTTCTCCGCGCTCACTTTTCAGGTTAACCCGTCGGTCGCCGCCGAGGACGGCTTGACTGAAGGGGATTTGTACCTTGAGACTGTAATCTGGGCCCTTGCTCGGAAATCCGCCACTGTATGGACCTTGTCTGCCACCGAAATGGACCCCACCGGTACGGGAACCGAAAATATTGCCGAAGATGTCGCCACCGAGTCCGAACTCTTTAAAAATGTCGCCAAGATCCGCATTGCGAAAGATATCTTCCTGGCTGAAGCGCTGGTGGAAATTGGCGTCGCCGTAAGAATCGTAGGCAACCTTCTTCTCCGGGTCAGAGAGGACGGCGTAGGCTTCGGTAATCTCCTTGAATCGATCTTCTGCCTGCTTGTCTTCCGGGTTCTTGTCCGGATGATACTTCAATGCCAGTTTGCGGTATGCTTTTTTTATCTCGGCTTCACTGGCATCTTTGCCGACTCCGAGTGCTTCGTAATAATCTTTTGCCATTTATTTTTACTCCAATTCAGATATCCGATTAATACTAGGAGGATAGGAGGCTTACGTCAAGCATCTATGAGGGCGAAAATCTGTCGTGTCGATTGCTTGACCACTCAATACTTGTGGGCTAATATGCACGGAAATTATCCCTACTAAACACAGGCGGATTCCTCCAGGGATTCTGTGCCTGGAAATGAGGAGCAGATGGCTCGTATTGCAATCATCGGTGGTGGTATCTCCGGTCTCGCCACAGCTTATGCAGTCGAACAACTGGCCGCGTCTCGAGGTGTTGAACTCGAAACGGTTATTGTCGAAAAAGAGGACCG
>JBFFPW010000261.1:0-3188 GCA_041573815.1 Desulfuromonadales bacterium | reverse complement strand
AAGAATATCCATTAATAAACCTCCTCCAGTGGTAATTTGTTTCTATGTAAACGAAAAATAAACAGCGTTTTAAAGAAAGATAAGATATACGAACAGGACCGGTTTTGCAAGGGTTATCAGGTTGTAATGTTTGCTGTGGACAGGATTTGAGAAGTAGGTTAAACTCGTGCCGGTTTTTGAATTCGACAAGAATTTAATTTAAAGAAAAGGAGGTGATTCCGTTGGCTCATACTATTAATGACGAGTGCATCAACTGCGGTGCCTGCCTGCCGACCTGTCCGGTTGACGCAATCGCAGAAGGTGAAGAAAAGCACACGATTGATGCTGGCCTCTGCACTGATTGTGCGGCTTGTGTTGATTCCTGTCCGGTTGACGCTATCGAAGGTCCCTGATGTGGTGATTTGCAGGGCGGCCCACTGGGCCGCCCTTGCTATTTCCCAGATGACAAATTCAATGAGGAATTAAATGCTCGGGCTCGGAACCGTAGAACTTCTGATTTTGCTGGTTTTGGTGCTGATTTTTTTCGGTGCTGGCAGATTGACGTCTATAGGAACCCTTTTGGGGCGCAGTGTTGGCAGATTTCGTCAGGGCGAACAGGATGCAGAAGCCATCGACATTACCCCTAAAAAAGATAGTTGAGCAAATATTCTCAGTTGCTTGAAATAAAAAAGGCCGCGAATCTCGCGGCCTTTTCTGTTGGTATTATTTTAATGTTTACTGTTGCGAGCCTGGAGTCGATTCGGCAACTTCCACGTTGTACTCAGTAAGGTCATCGGGCAGTTTGCCAAAGACGATGGTGTAGGGCAAAACAACGCCAGGTGCAACATCGAGATTCGATAAGGAATCCCCGAACTGATTGTCGAGTCGTTCGTTGATTTTTTCAAGCGAAAGAGTCTGCAGGTCTGCTTCGCTCAGTTTGTTGCCGCAGTAAACTTTCTTTCGCATGACCGGTTTGCCGGTCTGGTTGAAAAGGACCCCCCGGACGGCGATAGCTGAGCGGGTATCCGTGAACTGATTCTTGACCTTGCCTTCGATAACGAAAACGGTACCGATTGCATTATTCTCAACGAATCGACCATTCATATTCAGAATGGCGATTTCGCCTTCGGGTCCTTTGACCACTTTTCCGCCGGTCAATTCAGCATAGAGCTCCTGGTAGACCTGCAGGTGAACAGTCTCATGGTCAAGGTTTGCCAGTTCTGCCGGGTCTCCCTTCCAGTACCCTTTCCAGAACAGTACACCGGCGTGGGCACCAGCCAATATCATGATAAACAGGATAAATAAAAGAAGCCCGCGCAGTGGTCCTTTCTTTTTAACTTTTTTCTGTTTGCGTCCCCGCGCTTTTCCTGCTTGCTTTTGCGGACCTTTAGCCGAGAGTGGTTTGTCGTCAGCGTCATCACTCATCATTGTCGGCTCAGGCTCCTGCATGGCCGCGGGAGGCGCGGTTTCTTCGTCATCTTCCAGGGCGACACTGCTGAAGTCGAGGCCGCCATCGCCGCCGCTGTCACTGCCTTCAGCGTCGCCAAAATCAAAATCATCCGAGCCGCTGCTGTCATCGGAGCCATCCCAGTCAAAATCCGGGGTGTCGTCATCGCCAGCTGGCTCATCGAGAGAACTGCCGGAATCATCAAAGGAAAATTCGTCCTGAGCGCCTTCTCCGACCGCCTCGTCAAATCCGAAATCATCTTCACTGACGCTGTCATCGGAAGAATCGTCAAAAGATATGCTGTCAGTGTCGGTTCCGGAGTCACCGTCGTCGAAGGAGATGTTGTCACTGTCGTCTGAATCGTCAAATGAAATTTCTGAACTGTCATCTGCATCGTCGTCATCGCCGAATGCAAAATTATCGGATGCGCTGTCATCGTCATTCGTTGAAAATGAGGATAAGTCGCTGTCGTCCGAAGCGTCATCACTGCTCATATCGCTCCAGTCCGTCCCGCTCTCCTCGTCATTGCTTTCATCAGCACTGCCGTTCAGGTCACTCCAGTCATTCGCTGTTGATTCCGATGTTGTCTCTTCGGGCGTATCACTGACTGATGCATCATCTTCAGGCGGCATAACAGTGAAGACCTCTTTGCACTTGGAGCAGCGGACCTTGACACCGCCAGGTTTTAATTTGTCGTCAGCAAGTTTAAATCTGGTGTCACACGACGAACATTGTATAACCATTTCTGTTTCTCCTAGTGTGCCGGGTCAGGCATTTTCAACAGTGTAGATTTCATTCAAATTACGGTACTTCTCATCCAGGTCAAGGCCGTAACCGATGATAAAGCCATCGTCCATGGTCAGACCGACATAATCAGCTTCAAAGTCAACTTCACGTCGGCCCTTCTTGTCGATCAGGGTGCAGACCTTGAGAGACTTTGGCTCTCTCAGGGAGAGCCGGTGGTAAAGTGTTTCAATTGTGTGTCCGCTGTCAACAATATCTTCAACGATGACAACGTTTCTGTTTTTTAGAGGCATCTCCAGGTCTTTGCGTATTTCCACAATACCTGAAGAGCGGGTTTCTGATCCGTAACTGGCCAGACGGACAAAGTCGATGGCCGTCGGGATCGTAATTGCTCGAACCAGATCGGCGACAAAAAGGAAGGACCCTTTTAAAACACAGACGACCAGAACTTCTTCGTCACGAAAATCCTCGCTTATTTCCTGTGCCAGCCTCTCAACTTCTTTGGCGATTACATCCTTGGAATAAAGCAGTTTCAGCTGGGGGGGTGTCATGTTGTCTTGATTACCTTTCAATGTTACTAATTAAACCGATATTCTATAACAAGATAAGAGGTTTGTGTCAATTTCTTCATCGTTTGTGAAGGCAGTTCGCGGCATCTCCTATTTATGGTATATTAATTCTTGATATATTCATTTTGCTGCGCGTTGTCTCATCTTTGTTTCCGGAGTTTTGCATGCACCTTCACCGATCTTTCCTGCCGCTTCTTGTTGCAGTTTTATTATTTATCCCTGTCCACTCTTTATCGGCACCGTTACCAGCCATCGATGTGACTCAGGCGGAGTTCGATTTTGGTGAGGTTTTTCAGGGGGAGAAGGTGGCACATGTTTTTAGCTTTGCCAATAGTGGCGATGCGCCACTATTGATCGACCGAGTCAAGAGTTCCTGTGGTTGCACGGCGGCTCTGCTCTCTTCCAAGGAGATTGCCCCCGGGGAAAGCGGTACTATAAAAGCGACCTTT
>JBFFPW010000260.1:0-3198 GCA_041573815.1 Desulfuromonadales bacterium | reverse complement strand
CCGGCGGCCTCCGGTGCGGGACCGACGTAGCGGCTCGGGTCGGCGGCGCCGTGGCATTTGCCGAAGGTATGGCCGCCCGCCGTGAGCGCCACGGTCTCGTAGTCGTTCATCGCCATGCGCGCGAAGGTCTCGCGGATGTCGCGGGCCGACAGCAGCGGGTCCGGGTTGCCATCCGGTCCCTCCGGGTTGACGTAGATCAGTCCCATCTGTACCGCCGCCAATGGATTGTCGAGCTTGCGTTCGCCTGAGTAGCGTTGCTCACCGAGCCACTCGGTCTCTTTGCCCCAGTAGATGTCCTCGAGCGGTGCCCAGACGTCGTCACGGCCGCCGCCAAAACCGAAGGTCTTGAACCCCATCGATTCCAGGGCGACGTTACCAGCGAGAATCATCAGGTCGGCCCAGGAGAGCTTGCGTCCGTATTTCTGCTTGACCGGCCAGAGCAGACGGCGCGCTTTGTCAAGGTTTGTGTTGTCGGGCCAGCTGTTGAGCGGTGCGAAGCGCTGCCCGCCCGAGCGGGCTCCGCCACGGCCATCGGCGGTCCGGTAAGTGCCGGCGCTGTGCCAGGCCATGCGAATCATCAGGCCGCCGTAGTGGCCGTAGTCGGCCGGCCACCATTCCTGCGAGTCGGTCATCAACGTCATCAGATCTTTCTTGACCGCCGCCAGATCGAGGCTTTTGAATTCTTCAGCGTAATCGAAATCTTCGCCCATTGGGTCGGACTGAGGAGAGTGTTGGTGTAGGATATTCAGGTTCAGCTGGTTCGGCCACCAGTCGCGGTTCGAGGTGCCTCCAGCCGAAGCTGTTTTGCCGGTGACCGGGCATTTGATATCATCATTCATGCGCTGTCCTCCTATTATCGTTAGTATGTGCTAACTGTATAAGCTTGAGTATAATTGATCATGTGCAATTTGCAGACGAATCGTCCGAATTTTTTTAATAACAATGCTTTTCAAAAAACTCGGGCTCACTTGAAAAATCGTGTATCACCAGCCCCATGGCTATGATAATCTTGCCTTCATTATGTCAGAATTATTCATAAATCCCGTTTTTTTGCTGTTTGCCATCATCATTATCGGCGAGGGCCTTGGGCACATCAGGATTAAATCCTTCTCCTTGGGCTCAGCGGCAATTATCTTTGTCGCTATGGCCTTTGGCCACTTTGGTTTTAAGCTTCCCGCTGAATTTCAAACCCTCGGGCTGGTTCTCTTTATCTATTCGGTAGCCGTCTCGGCCGGCCCTGGTTTTTTCACCTCGTTCAAAAAACAGGGTGTTGGTCTGGCGATCGGCGCTGTCTTTATCATTGCCATTGCTGCGGTTATGACCGTTTTGACCTGTTGGATGTTTGGTTTTGATGTTTCCACCGGCGCCGGTCTGTTTGCCGGTGCTCTGACCAGTTCACCGGGACTTGCCGTTGCCGTTGAGGCCGTTGAAGGGAATGCCGCCGCGGCCTATGGCGTCACCTATGCCGGTGGTATCGTCGGTGTCATTCTGTTCATAAACCTCCTGCCGAAAGTCCTTCGCGTTGATGTCAAAGTCGAAGAGGAAAAGCTGGACAAGGAGAGGACTGAAAATAACCCACCATTTACCTATCATCATGTTGTGGTGACAAACGCCAACCTGTTTGGCAAAAAAATTATCGAACTGAAGCTGAAAGAAATTGCACCGGTAGTCTTGACCCGACTTCTGCGTCAGGGGGCAAAAGTTCCCGAGCTGGTGACGGGTGATACGATTCTTCGTGAAGGGGACACACTCAGGATAGCCGGACGGGAGTATGACCTGTCCCGGATAGAACTGTTCCTGGGGAAGCCGGTCGATGGTGAAATCGCTTTCAACCGGGTTCTGACTAAAAAAAGTATTGTTGTTTCCAAACAGAGTGCCGCCGGCCATACCCTGGGTTTCCTGAATTTAAGAGAAACCTTTGGTGTCCAAGCGACCCGGATTACGCGAAACGGAATCGATCTCCCGGCCTCGGCAACAATCAAGCTCCACCTCGGCGATATTATTCATGCCGTTGGCGAAGAAGATGCCCTGAAAAACGTCGCTAAAATCCTCGGTAACGATATGAAACAAACTTACCGGGTGAGCCTGCTGCCGATCCTGATAGGGCTTGTTGTCGGATTTATGCTCGGGCAGATTCCTTTTGACCTGCCGCTCATTGGTCAATTCTCTTTGGGGACGACCGGTGGCGTGTTGGTTTCCGGGCTTATCCTTGGCCATCTGTACAAAACCGGGCCATTTATCTGGGAAATGCCTTCTCCGGCAAACTCATTTCTAAAAGAGTTGGGACTGATGTTTTTTCTGGCAACGGTCGGCACCAAGACCGGGGCGACGATTGTAGCGACCATTGCTTCCCAGGGGGTTAAACTGGTTGTTGCCGGACTGATCGTGACCTTGACGCCGATGATTGCCTATGTCTTTATAAGCAAGTATATCCAGAAGAAACCTTTCCTCCGTATGTTGGGTGTCTTGACCGGCGGCATGACAAGCACGCCAGGATTGGCGGCGGTCAATTCGTACACCGATTCGTCCTACCCCTCATCCGCCTATGCCACAGTCTATCCGGTCGGCCTTATCGGCATGATTCTCGGGACGAAGCTGCTTGTTTACCTGCTCTCTCTCTTGTAGAAAGTCTCATCAACTCTACGGTGGTTTTGGAGTTGCGGCGTCTCTAGTATCCCAGAAGATATCAAGCAAGATCAATACGAGTCAGATCGACTATGGTATCCGATGTCCTCAGTTCACCGAGGGCACGGTCTTCAACTTGGTTGTGGTCTAGATACCAACTTCCGCCAGGTCATCAAGCCAGCCACCATTATCGGTCAATTGCCGGATCAGAAGTCGAGAAGATTCTTCCTGGTGGCCGGGACGCGCATGCAGTTGTTTTAAAATCAGTTTGTCGTCAATCCGGCCGCAAATCTCTAGTTTGCCAATATCATGGCCGATGATGAACTTGAAACGCTTGGCGTAACCATCCATTTTACGGCGGGCATTATCGACCAGGTCGACGCCCTCCTTGAGCGGTACCTGGAAGTGATGGCGGACCCTCTCGACCGGCATACATTGGTAGAGATAATAGGGGTTCACGCCGATTTTCAGCAGCCCATCCATCAGCTCGGTCAGGGTTTCGACCGAATCGTTGACACCGCGCAGCAATACTGCCTGATTGTTGACGGTGACACCGGCACTGCGCAGTCTTTG
>JBFFPW010000259.1:0-3202 GCA_041573815.1 Desulfuromonadales bacterium | reverse complement strand
GAGGACGAGTTTTTTTACGCCGATTTTAATCGAAGCGA
Source organism: Desulfuromonadales bacterium (assembly GCA_041573815.1). Classification (GTDB taxonomy): domain Bacteria; phylum Desulfobacterota; class Desulfuromonadia; order Desulfuromonadales; family UBA2294; genus BM707. The sequence continues at coordinate 3,164 of JBFFPW010000259.1, read as the reverse complement.
TTGAGGGAACAGCGCAGCGTTGGGACATGCCCTTTTCTGCATACTCTTTTGTGGCCAGACAAAAGAGTATGGCGGAGTGTGAGGCCGCGACCTCACGGTTTATTACTGAACAGGAAATAACCGTAAAGTGCAAAAGAGAAGACCCGTTGGTAAACTCAAAAAAGAAATCTAGATTCCCGATCAGAGTCGGGAATGACAGGCTTTATTGTCTCATGTCTGAGTGCATAGACACAGTAATAATCAAATAAAAAGGCTCCCTATCTGGGAGCCTTTTAGAGTTTACGCAGTAGCTACGTCACAGCGACAAGATCAAGGAAAACGCCGCAGATGAAGATTTTTCATCAGCCTATCAAGCGTCAGCTTTCCATTGTCCATGCAGGTTGCAATACTCACGAGCTGTCACCTTGTCAGCCGTGATGTTGAAAACCGCTTCCGGTGCTTCACCCGGATTCAGAAACTGGAGGTAGGCTTTTCCGTCGGCCAGCAATTCGATCCATTCGATGTAGTGATCATCGGCCATCGGGTGGGCAACACTGCCAACGGTGACCTTGATAAAACCATCACCCTTTTCGATAACCGGAACATGCTTTTCAACCGCGGCATCAGTCGTATTCTCGGCCAGCAAGGTCATCGCCTGATTGCAGCAGGTCAGCGCACCGGCGCCGGCATGTAACGTTTCGACGATATTTCCACACAGTTCACATTTGTAGACTTCAAGTTTTTTAGCCATGGCAGATCTCCTCATTGATTGTGTTGGTTTGGAATCAATACTAAAGAGCCGGTTGACGACTCAACATTAAAATTAAAGTTTCAATAAATTACCACATCAGTCATCTTTTGCAAATTTGTTTTTTCTCAAAGACACTCTAGCCAAGACCGCTCAGGAAAACAGGGATGAAATTGTCATCCACAACAAAACGATCTACAGCAATAATAGCAAACCAGAGGGTCATGAAAAGATTAAGCTGAATAAAAAGTCGAACGCTGGCCACTGTCTCCGGCCCACTCCGCCGGTAACGCACCAACGCACCGGCCAAAAGCAGCATGGCAGCGGCCAGGCTTATGCGACTTAAATCAGCCTGAACCAGTCCGCTAAGATTGGCCAGACCAACCCCGGCCAGCAAGGCAATAATCCAGACAATGCTGAGGTGGCGCAAGCGCTCAGGGTGAATCCGCGAGAAAAGGTTCGGCAGTCCGCTACGCCGGGCATCATCTGGGTAAGCAAGAGCCAACAACCAGAAATGCGGCACCTGCCAGAGAACAACGATAGCCGAAAGCATCAGGATCGGTGAATCAAGGATTGAACCACCAGCCAGGGCCCAGCCCATAATCAGCGGCAACGCTCCACAGAGCGCCCCGGGAAGCACCGCAAAGGGTGTAATTTTTTTCAGCAGGGTATAAACAACGTTGTACCAGAACAGGGCGAACACCCCGAGGAGAACGACAATCAGGTTGCCGGTCGCCGCCAGCGACAGGAGACCACTGACAATCAGGAACAAGGCGATCGAAACCCCGGAAGGGATGGAGAGTCGGCCGGTCACCAACGGTCGGGTCCGGGTCCGGGTCATCCGCGCATCAACATCCTTCTCCTGTGCCTGATTCAGGGCCGAAGCACCGGCGGAAAGCAGCCAGACACCAACGGCCAACAGCGCCGCCGCCAAACCGTCCGGCTGTGCCGGATGGAAAAGGTAACTGGCCAGGGCTGAAAAAGCGACCAGCAAAGAGAGATGTGCGCGGGTCAGGCGACTGAACATTGCTATTTCATCCCCTCGAGAGAATCGATGATGGCATCAACCTCATCGTCCGACAGCTCGGATTCCGGCATCATCGGCGGGAAGCCGACAACGATTTCGGCTGCCGGTTCAACAATCGCCCGTTTCAGATAATCACGATCACTGGTCAGAGTCTGCTCGGCACCATCCTTCTCAACTTGAACCGGACGACCAACAATCCCCTTAAACGACGGACCGACGACAACGCTGCCGTCGGTGGAGTGGCAACCGAGACAACCCTGATCCTGCATCAGTTTCATACCGTCCGGCCCCGTGGACTCTTTCTTGTCACCCTGCAGGAGGAATTCGAGCATATCCTGCAACTCATCGTCGCCGATACTGCCGGCATAAGGCGGCATCGCCGGTGGATAGCCCTTGACCACCTCGGCATTCGGCTCATTAATGGCCCGCAGCAGATAATCTTTATCAACCTTGATGATTTTGTCTTCCCCATCGATCTCGACGACGGTTTCACGCCCGGCAATATCCTTGAAGCTCGGTCCGACCTGCGGTGAACCATCCAGGGAATGACAACCAAGACAACCATAGTTTTCCATGGCGGCCTGTCCGGGATGAACCCCGGCGGCCGAATCACTGGCGGCGAGCCAGGTGGTAAATTCATCCGCCGGAACAGCTTCAACTGTTGTCACCATATCGGCATGGGCGACTCCGCAATACTCGGCACAGAACAGATCATAAGAGCCGGGCTCTTCGGCGACAAACCAGACGTAGTTCTCCATACCCGGCACGCAGTCCCGCTTGACCCGGAAGGCGGGCACAAAGAAACTATGCAGAACATCATCAGAGAGGAGCTTGACCTTCACTGGCTGACCAACCGGGACATATAGCTTGTCACTGGTTTTGCCATTTTCATACGTGAAGAGCCACGACCACATCCGGGCATTGGCCTGCACCGGCATCGCGCCATCCGGAATCCGTCTTAAGGAGAGATACCCCTCCCAGCCGAACCAGAACATCAGCAGCACGATAATGGTCGGGATAACAGTCCAGACGGTCTCGAGCCAGAAGTTATGATCCTTCTGCGACTCCGGCACCGGACAGCGTTTGCGGCTGTAGCGGATGGTAAAGTAGACCATAGCAATAGCGATGCCGATCAGCATCACGATGCTGACACCAAAGATAAAATAAAAAACGGGATCGACCGCTTCGACTGTCGTCATTGTCTGCGGATTCACACTACCCCCTTACCGGTAAAGAACATCGAGGAAAGTAAAACCGATGAATATGGCCAGGATAGCCAAGGTGGCCAACAGGCAAAGTTTAAACACCAGTTGTTCGTATTTCATATGCATAAAAAACAGGATAACCAGCCCAGACTTGACCGAAGCAATAGTCAGCGCCACCCAGATATTAAGAGCACCGAGATTATAT
>JBFFPW010000258.1:0-3210 GCA_041573815.1 Desulfuromonadales bacterium | reverse complement strand
ACGCCCATCTGAGAACTATCAGGTTGAAATGTCTGTTAGCCGGTTAACATGCGGCTCCTGTGTTGAGAGGATTCGTGAGGCGGTTACTTCCCTTGATGGGTCCAGCAAAGTAGAAACCGACGTTGCGTTGGCCAGAAGCATCGTTGAATTTGATCCTGAGAAGATTGATGCAGATCGTATTGCTGAAACCATTACCAAGGCAGGTTATCCGGCAACCATCCTTTTTGTTAAAAACAGTCAGGGTGAGACGCAGACAGAAATAGACACTGAGAAATATGTGGCCAAGGTCGGCACCAGAATGGTCAAGCGCGAAGATTTTAATCAAGCCTTTGAACAGCGGATGCAGGCGGCTGAACTTGCCGGTCAAGCCGTTCCGATCAAGAGCGCTTTCAAGGAGGCCTGGATGTCGCTGTTGCGACAGGAACTCTTGTTGAATGCCGCTGAAATGTTCGAGGTTTCCATTAGTGATACTGACCTTGATAAGCAGATAGCAGTTCTGGTCACAACGAATGACGTTAATCGTGAAACTTTACGCAAGAGCCTGATGATTGATGGGTATATTTCCACCCAGTATCCAGACAGAAAACCGAATGGTATCGAAATGGCAAATTTACTGAATTCTCTTAATTCCAAGACGCCGGTCGATATTTTTGACAAAAACTTAAAGAGTTATCTTGCTGCCGGTAGCGGCGGTGGCGGTTGTGGCGGTTCCTGCTGCGGATAATCGTCTCTACGAGACAAAAAGGAGTTAAAAAATGAGTGATCGTGAAGCAAAAAAAGCCCAGTTCGCTGCTGAAAAAAAGAAATCGGGATACTCAGCTCTCATTGTAATTGCTGTCGTTGTTACGGCCGTTGCCGGTGCTGCGTTCTGGTTCATGGCGTCCCCGGCAAATGCCTCAAAATATATTCAGGCTGAAAACGGCAAGATTTCAATCTCTCTGGCAGATGTCAATGATGGGCAGGCACATTATTTCAAATACAAAGCCGGAGATCAGCCTGTCAGCTTTTTTCTGTTAAAAAGCAGTGATGGGGTCATTCGGGCGGCTCTGGATGCCTGTGACGTCTGTTATCGCTCCCTGAAGGGCTATCGCCAGGAAGGTGACGACATGGTCTGCAATAACTGCAACCAACGTTTTCAGTCGAATATGATTAATGTCGTCAAGGGTGGCTGCAACCCGGCACCGTTAACGAGAAATATTGTTGGCGATAAAATCGTCCTGCACGAACGGGAGCTGATCGACGGCCGCCGTTACTTCCCAACCAGCAGTTAAACGCGATCAAACGACGGAGAGATATTTTGAAACTGATAGGTATTGCACTACGGAATCTCGAAAGACGCAAGGCGAGAATGGCCTTTCTGGTCGTTGGTCTGCTGGTCGGAGTCGCAACGGTTGTTGCATTACTTTCAATAACGACGGCGATGAATGCAGATATTCAGCACAAGATGGAGCACTACGGCGCCAACATCCTGCTGACGCCAAAAAGCAATGATCTTTCTCTCAGTTACGGCGGCATCTCCCTGGGAGGTATTTCGGTTGATACTCGTGAATTGCTGCAAGATGATCTCCCGCTTATTTACACGATCCCGAATCATCGCAACATCGCTGCAGTTGCCCCCAAGGTTCTCGGGGCCGTCGAGGCCAATGGTGAACAGGTTCTGTTTATGGGGGTTGACGATAAGGTTGAGTTTCACTTGAAACGTTGGTGGTCTGTTGATGGCGAACCGATCCGGCAGTCTGACCAGCTTGTGTCCGGAGCCATTGTTGCCCAGCGACTCGGTCTTGCGCCTGGTGACACGATCGTCATTCAAGGTGAAGAATACACAATATCAGGCGTTCTTAAAGAGACCGGATCACAGGATGACAACTTGCTTATTGCCTCGCTACCGACCGCCCAACGTTTACTGAATAAGGAAGGTCGTGTCAGTTTTGTCGAAGTCGCGGCTCTTTGCGGCGACTGCCCGGTTGAAGATATGGTGAAGCAGATTTCTGCAGTTCTCCCCGAGGTTAAAGTAAATGCCATCCAACAGGTTGTTAAAACCCGGATGCACGCGCTCGGACAGTTTCGAACCTTTTCCCTGGCCGTTTCAATTATCGTCCTGTTTGTTGGCTCTCTGGTTGTTTTCGTGACAATGATGGGCTCAGTGAACGAGCGTTGTCATGAGATCGGTATTTTCCGTGCACTCGGTTTTCGAAAACATCACGTCGTCAGGCTTATCCTGACTGAAGCTGGCATTGTCAGTATCATCGCCGGATTATCCGGTTTTGTGGTTGGAACCATGACCGCCAAGGGGTTATTGCCATTATTTGTCGAAGCAAGCCAGGCCGTCCCTTGGGATTTCATGCTCGGTGGTGTTTCTTTACTCATTGCAGTTATTCTTGGAGCCCTTGCGACTATTTATCCGGCCATCCACGCCAGCAAGCTAGATCCGGCTGATGCCTTGAGAACTTTATAGTCCGACTGGAGAAATTATGTCTTTTATAAAACTGGACAGACTGTCGAAATCGTACTTTACCGATGCCGGTGAAGTGAAAGCCCTGGATAATGCCAGCCTGCAAATCGAGGAAGGTTCATTTCTTGGTATTGTTGGACCGTCCGGCTCCGGCAAAAGCACTCTATTGACTATTCTCGGTGGCTTGGCCAAACCGACCGACGGGAAAATGATCATTGACGATATTGACGTATATGGCATGGGCGAGGAGAAACGGGCAGATTTCCGGCGCGAATATATCGGTTTCGTCTTTCAGGCATACAATCTGATTCCCTATCTGACGGCTCTGGAGAACGTGATGTTGCCCTTGGCTGTCACAAATATGTCGTCAAAAGCTCAACGTGACGCTGCCTGCGCAGCTCTGTTGCGCGTTGGCCTTGAAAATCGACTCGACCACTTACCGAATCAGCTCTCAGGCGGAGAGCAGGAGAGGGTTGCCATCGCCAGGGCGCTGGTGAATCATCCTCCCATGATTCTGGCCGATGAGCCGACAGGCAGTCTTGATACCACCACCAGTGCTGAAATTATGAATCTTTTCAATGAATTGAATAAAGAAGGTCAGACCATCTTGATGGTGACCCACAATATTGAAAACCGAAAATATTTTGACCGCGTCATCTCCTTGCGTGACGGCAAGGTTGAGAGTGATGAGATGGCAGCGACGTTGCAAGCTGTCGCGACAGGGTGAAAAAATGTTACTGATTCTCTTGATAATTTTT
>JBFFPW010000257.1:0-3213 GCA_041573815.1 Desulfuromonadales bacterium | reverse complement strand
TTATGATTTTCCCGGTAATGTCCGGGAATTGTTGAATCTTATGGAACAGGCCGTTATTCTCTGCAAGGGGGATCAGGTTGCCCTGGAACATGTCCCGGAAAATTTCATGAACCGCACCATCGCCAGTGAAATCCCCTCCGAAAAAAGAACAAACAAAGCACCCAATACGGGTCTTCTGGCAGAAATATTGACCCGTCATCGCGGCAACCGTGTCGGTGCGGCAGAAGAACTGGGTGTTTCACGCACGACTCTTTGGCGCTGGGTTAAACAGGCGGGGCTAGAAAATGTAATGTGATGGAGAAATGTATTCGTACGACCCGGGAAAAATTACGGAGTATGAGCTCCACTATCGACGACCTGATGGATCTCGGCAAAAAAGAGGAAGCGGAGCATTTATTGGCCGAAGCCCTGCAGGCATCCACAGATGACCAGGCCTACCATCTTTTTTTCCAAGCCGAGGAAGCTCTCTATATCGAGAAGGATCATCGCACCCGCGAACGGCTATTGAGTGAAGGGGTGAAGGCTGCTCCGGAAGATGCCTTCCTGCTCCGCAATCTGGGGGGCGGCTACCTGATGGATGAGAAATATTCCAAGGCCCGACGCCTCCTCGAGAGAGCTTTAGAGGCAGCCCCCGAGGATGCCGACACGCTCCGGGATCTCGGCCTTCTCAGTTCCGCCAGGGGCAGAGAAAGCCAGGCCATGGCCTGGTATCAACAGGCAATAGAAATAAACCCTGCCGACAATGATTCCATGCGCCAAATCGGCGTCTCTTATTCCAAACTCGGCAGAGACCAGGAAGCTATCGGCTGGTATAAAAAAGCCCTTGAGTGCTGCGAACAGGATTACGATGCCATGCGGCAGATGGGGATATCCCTCGCCATGTTGGGTGATTACGAAAAAGCCCTGAGCTGGCTCAACCGGGCTCTGGAAATCAACCCCGGAGATATCGATAGCAAGAGGAATCTCAGACTGGCGAAGAAGAAGCAGAGCGGCAAAGGGACGACCTTTGTCGACGCCATCATGATCCGCCTGGCCCGCAAACTCACCCTCATCTGGCGTCGACTTATCGACCGCCTCGATCAACCACAGAAAAAAGTGTCCTAGACAGGAGCGCTTTTTTTAAGCTATCAAGACCGTCCAATCGTCCGGCCTGCGTCAAATCAACCCCACCCCATATCTTTAAATATGGGCCACCATCTATAGATAACTTGATTAGTCATCAATTAATGATATCGTTGCATTCAACGCTAATTGAAAGAAACTGTGCAGCTTCCCACATCTATGCCCAATGAACCCTGTGGGGACCTCGTGGAATGGAGATCAAGTCATGCATATTGCTAAAGAAAAAATACCGGTCAAAATTGACGTACCGGGTGCAACCGCTCGACAGTTAACCGATTTTGGCGATGCAACCGGATACGGGAAAATTAGCGGTGAATACTTTTCCCTGGCCGCCGGCACAGACATTTCCCCGCTGCTAAAGGGGCTTGATGGCGACCTTTGTCAGTCACCACACTGGGGTTACGTTATCGAAGGGAAGCTGTCTGTCACCTTTTCGGATGGGCACCTCGAAACTGCCGAAGCATCTGAAATTTTCTACTGGCCGCCCGGGCATACTGTAAAAGCAGACGATGACACTGACATGGTTTTGTTCAGCCCACAACATGAACATAGCCATGTCATTAATCATATCCTTGAAAAACTGGAAGGGTAGCTGAACCTTTCAGTCGCTTTGCTTCAACGCGGAAGGGCAGCGATTATGAGCAAACTGGCGATCGTCCAAAGAGCACCGGTGTTTCTTGATAAAGAGAAATCGATAGCGCGAGCCATCGATTCCATTGCTGAAGCGGCCGCCGGTGGCGCCAACCTTATTATCTTCACCGAATCGTTTATTCCCGGTTATCCCGCCTGGATCTGGCGTCTCAGACCCGGAACTGACTGGAACCTGTCAGAAGATCTGCACAATCGCTTGTTCAACAATGCCGTAGATATAGAATCCAACAATCTGGACCCATTATACGCCGCAGCTCTAACACATAATGTCACCATCGTCTGCGGCATAGTAGAGAAGGACAGCACACACAGCAGGACCACCCTCTACAATACGGTCGTCGTCATCGGCGCCGAGGGCAAGCTGCTGAACAAACATCGAAAGTTAATGCCGACCAACCCCGAGAGAATGGTGTGGGGCTTCGGAGATGCCACCGGCCTGAAGGTCGTTGACACCCCGGCCGGTCGCATCAGCACCCTGCTCTGTTGGGAGAACTTTATGCCCCTGGCGAGATATGCATTGTATTCCCAGGGCGTTGAAATCTATATCGCCCCAACCTACGACAGCGGCGACAACTGGATTATCAGCCTGCGGCATATTGCCCGTGAGGGGCGTTGTTGGGTCGTCGGCTGCGGCAACCTTTTACAGGCGGCAGATCTTCCGGATGATTTTCCGGAAAAGCAGAGCATGTATCCAGACGAGGACGAGTGGATCAACCCTGGCGACTCGCTTGTCATATCACCAGACGGTGACATCGTTACCGGACCACTCCGGAAAGAGGCGGGAATCCTCTACTGTGAAATTGATCTGGAAAAGGTCGGCATTGCCAGAAGGGCGCTGGATGTTGCCGGGCACTATGCTCGACCGGATTTATTCAAGTTGCACGTGAACACCCGGCCACAATCGCCAGTACAATTTGACGACTAAAATACTGCTTCAATCAAAACAGGAGTAAAATCATGAGCCAAACAGAAAACTACAAGGGGCGCTGTTTTTGTGGGAATGTCGAGTTTTCACTCACCGGCGAACCGGAAGCCATGGCTTATTGCCATTGCGACTCCTGCCGTCAATGGTCGGCAGGGCTTGTAAACGCTTTTACGCTTTGGCAACCGGGCAACTTCAAAATCACCAAAGGCGCAGACAGCATTGCAGCCTTTGACAAGGGCTCAGCGGGAACCAGCAACCGCAAATGGTGCGCAAATTGCGGCGGCCATGTCTGTATCGACCATCCACCCATGGGTCTGGTCGATGTCCCCGCGGCATTAATCGAAGGCTTGAAATTCACTCCAGGCTTCCACGTCCACTATCAGGAGACAGCTCAACGCATGGAAGATGGCTTACCTAAATTCAAGGACCTGCCGAGTGCCGCAGGTGGAAGCGGCGAAGAGCTGCCAGAGTAAAACCAGGAATTGATGCTATTTATAATAAACAAAAGAGCGACT
>JBFFPW010000256.1:0-3226 GCA_041573815.1 Desulfuromonadales bacterium | reverse complement strand
TGGCTATAACCCGTGGTGAGTCGGTGTTGGCCGAGCTGTCGATTGACCCGGTCGGCACCCAGGGAGAGGTGCTGCTGTCGAGCCTTGAACGGTTACTTGAAGACCTCTCCCTCACTCTTGGTGAAATGGATGCCTTTGCTGTTGTGCATGGGCCTGGAGCTTTCACCGGTCTCAGGGTCGGCGTTGCAACGGTAAAAGGGTTCGCTCTCGCTACCGGCAAGCCTGTTGTTGGTGTTTCTTCCCTGCAAGCTCTAGCTCTGCAGGTTCCTGATAAGGTGAGTCAGGTGTATGCCCTGCTCGATGCCAGAAAAAATGAAGTCTACGCCGGTTGTTATCAATGGCGTGCCGGGATGCCTTCTCTCGTCGGTTGTGAGCGGGTCATCGATCCGGAATTATTGCTCGATGAGATAGAGGGCGAGTCTGTTTTTGTTGGTGATGGCTCTGTCGCTTACCGGACACTCATTGTCAGAAAGTTAGGTGATCGAGCCCGGTTTGCCCCCTGGTCGGCGAATGTTCTGCGAGCCGGTTCAGCGGCCCTGTTGGGGCTGGAAAAGTTCAGGGCGTCAGAGGCTGTCTCTCCGGAGAAATTAAACCCTGTTTATATCAGACCGTCAGATGCCGAAATAAATATGCCGCAAACTGCTGCTGATAGCAGTATAGAAGGTTGACAAGAAACGGGCCGTTCGTTATCTTGAAATGGCATTACTATTTAACTTTCAACCTGAAACTGGGAGGTGCCGATGCAGGAGCAAGACAGTGCTTTAGTTGAGAAATTGGTCAATGAAAATCCTCGCTTTCGCAAGTTATATGAGGAGCATCAATTCTTTGAAAAAGAACTGGTCCAGATTGAAGATAGGCCCCACTTGACTCCCGATGACGAACTGGAACAGAAAAAAATTAAAAAACTGAAACTGGCCGGCAAGGAGGAGATGGAGCAAATACTCCAGGAAAACCGCGCCTGATATTTTACGATAACTGTTCGGTCCGGTTGCTGCTGGAGTGCCAGTAGCAACCGGACTCAATATATTCCGATGAACTTGACAGGGGTCTTGCCCCTGTCGTTTGTTTATTTTGGCCGAAATTTGAGGGTAGAATGCCGAAATTAAAATCTGACACAACAACTGTTGGACAAAAGATGGCCGGCGCCAGAGCTTTATGGCGTGCAACCGGAGTGGCACAGGATGATTTTGGCAAACCCGTCATCGCTGTTGTGAACTCCTTCACCCAGTTCGTACCGGGACATGTGCATCTGCATTCGATTGGCCAGATGGTTGTTGCCGAAGTTGAAAAATGCGGCGGCATTGCCAAGGAATTCAACACGATGGCCATTTGCGATGGCATTGCCATGGGGCACAATGGCATGCTTTACAGCCTGCCGTCTCGTGAACTGATTGCTGATACCGTTGAATATATGGTGAATGCTCATACCGTCGATGCCATGGTCTGTATTTCCAATTGCGACAAAATCACTCCGGGAATGTTGATGGCATCAATGCGTCTGAATATTCCGACGGTTTTTGTCAGTGGTGGGCCAATGGAGGCCGGCAAGGCAACGGTTGATGGCAACGAAGTTCACCTTGACCTGGTCGATGCCATGGTTGCGGCGGCAACACCGGGTATTGCAGCCGAGGTTGTTGCTGAGCATGAGCGCTCAGCTTGCCCGACCTGCGGGTCCTGCTCCGGTATGTTTACCGCCAATTCGATGAACTGCCTGACCGAAGCACTCGGGCTCAGTCTCCCTGGCAATGGGAGCCTGCTGGCAACCCATGCCGACCGTCGAGAGCTATTTCTGCAAGCGGGCCGGACGGTTATGGATCTGGCCAAGCGATATTATGCTGATGGTGATGTCTCGGTTCTACCACGAGCCATCTCTTCCAAGGGTGCTTTTGAAAATGCCATGCGGCTTGATATTGCTATGGGTGGATCGACCAACACTGTTCTTCACTTGTTGGCCGTTGCCCATGAGGCCGGCGTGGACTTTACCATGCAGGACATTAATCGACTTTCGCAGGTCACCCCGAATCTCTGCAAGGTCGCACCTTCGGTACAGCATTATCATATGGAAGATGTTCATCGCGCCGGTGGTGTTTTCGGTATTCTGGCAGAACTGGACCGAGGCGGGATGCTTAATCGCCAAGCCGGTACCGTCCACTCGGCGAACATGGGTGAAGCGATCAAAAAGTACGATTTCAAAACAACGACTGACGAAGAGGTCAAGTCGATGTATTCCGCAGCTCCAGGAAATGTTCCGTCATTGGAACCTTTCAGCCAGCAAGCTCGATGGGTTTCTCCTGATCTCGATCGGGCTCATGGTTGTATTCGCGATATCGAAAACGCCTACAGTGCCGACGGTGGTCTGGCTGTTCTTTATGGAAACCTGGCTCCGGAAGGCTGCATTGTTAAAACAGCTGGTGTCGACGAAGATGTCTGGACGTTCAGTGGCCCGGCCAGGATTTTTGAGAGTCAGGAAGAGGCGATTGACGGGATATTGGACGACAAGGTACAAGCGGGCGATGTCGTCATTATCCGCTATGAAGGGCCAAAGGGTGGTCCTGGCATGCAGGAAATGCTTTATCCGACCAGCTATCTTAAATCAAAAGGTCTGGGCAAGGCTTGTGCCTTGATTACAGACGGACGTTTTTCCGGAGGCACATCGGGTCTGTCGATCGGCCATGTTTCGCCGGAAGCTGCTGAAATGGGGACGATCGGTCTGGTCCAGGATGGTGATCCGATCGTTATTGATATTCCGAATCGAATCCTCAAGATCGATATTCCGGCAACGGAACTCGATCAGCGCCGTGCAGAGATGGAGACTGCAGGGGCGGATGCCTGGAAACCGGTGAATCGCCGGCGAGAGGTCAGTACAGCATTGCAGGCTTATGCTTCACTGACAACCAGCGCCGCCCAAGGGGCTGTACGAAAGGTTCGCTGATTCGGGTTGATTCTGTTTTGAATATGTTTGTAACTTTAGGGGAGTAATCTCAATGAAAATGACTGGGTCCCAGATTCTTCTGGCATGTTTGGAGAAAGAAGGTGTTGATACAATTTTCGGCTATCCAGGCGGAACTGTAATCAATATTTATGATGATTTGATGAAGACGGACAAGATCCGCCACATCCTGCCGCGGCATGAGCAGGCAGGGGTGCATGCGGCTGACGGCTATGCCCGGGCGACGGGTAAAGTCGGTGTTGCCATCGCAACCAGTGGTCCTGGCGCTACCAATAC
>JBFFPW010000255.1:0-3237 GCA_041573815.1 Desulfuromonadales bacterium | reverse complement strand
GGTGAGTAGGAACGGATGATGAACCGATCCTGGCGATGGGCGACCAGCGGCCGATCAAGGTGGATCTGGGCGATAGCGGTCTCCCCCGGCGCCATCTCATCGCGATCGAGCAAGGCAACAGCTCCAACGACCCGGGCCGTGCCGAGATAAAAGTGGACCGGATCCCGAAACTTCAGTGGCCGCGGGGCGCTCGGTAGCAGGTTGAGACGGACATCGATCATTTGCGTCTGTTCGAAGATACCGGGTGTGCCGATGATGGCACCGCGGCGTATCTGGTTCCGGTCAATACCGGCAAGATTGAGGGCGACCCGTTGCCCGGCTTCGGCCGTTACGACCTTTTTCCCATGGACCTGTACCTCGCGAATGCGCACTTCCTCTCCCGGCGGCAACAGTTCCGTTGTCTCGCCAACCGAGACGGTGCCGGAGAGCAGGGTGCCGGTAATGACGGTACCGAAACCGGCGACGGAAAAATGCCGATCGATCGGTAGTCTAAGAGGCCCGTCGGTATCTTTAGGTTCGACCTGTTCAAGCGTTTTCTGGATCGACAGTTTCAGCTCTGGAATGCCACTCCCCTCAATCGCCGAGACGCGGCAGAATTCGGCTTTTTCGAGGAAGGTCTCCTTCATCTCATCGCGAACTTCTTCTTCGACAATATCAATCCAGTCTTCTTCAGCCAGATCACACTTGGTCAGAACAATAATGCCGCGCTGGACCTGGAGCAATTCGAGAATCTGCAGATGCTCGCGGGTCTGCGGCATGATACCTTCCTGCACATCGATCACCAGCAGGACCAGGTCGATGCCACCAACGCCGGCCAGCATATTGTGGATAAATCTCTCATGCCCGGGAACATCAACAACCCCGGCGGTTGATCCGTCAGGCAGAGTGAACGGCGCGAATCCCAGTTCGATGGAAATGCCCCGTTCTTTCTCTTCCTGTAGACGGTCGGTGTCGGTTCCGGTCAGGGCCCGAATCAGCTCGGTTTTACCGTGATCGACATGGCCGGCTGTTCCGACGATATGGTGTCGCAGGCTGGTCGTCATGATCTGGATGCTTCTTTCAGGACGGTACTGATACCCGTGACGAGTTGTACCTCCTCATCGCCATGCAGGGTGCGCGGATCAATAATGAAGGCATCATCCTGAATGCGGCCGACGACCGGCGGTGTGCACTGGCGAAGTTTTGCCGAGAGGCGGTTCAGGGAGATATGGTTTGGTTTCAAGGCGATAGCAAAGCCGGGCAGTTCGGCCAATGGCAGGGCGCCGCCACCAACCGTTGTATGGGTCGGCACAACTTCGAGTTGCGCCAGTGTGCCGATACGATTCTTGATTTGCAGTAACAGCGCATCACATCGGGATTGGATGTCGCTTTCTTTTTGTGACAGCATTTGCAGGGTCGGGATTTCCTTGAGCGCCTGTTCCGGGTCGAGATATAGACGGAGCGTTGCCTCAAGAGCGGCCAGGGTCATCTTGTCAAGACGGAGTGCCCGGGCCATTGGATGCTTGCGCAGGCGATCAATATATTCTCTTTTGCCGACAATCAGGCCGGCTTGCGGACCGCCAAGCAGCTTGTCACCACTGACGGTGAGAACATCAATGCCGGTTTTCAACGCTTCACGCACGGTCGGTTCCGGTGGTAGCCCATATTGAGACAGGTCGATCAGCAGGCCGCTGCCGAGGTCTTCGAGAACGACGATGTTGTGCTCTTTGCCAAGAGCCGAAAGCTCGCCACCCGGCACCGCTTCGGTAAAGCCGACAATGCGATAGTTGCTGGTGTGGACCTTGAGAATCAGGGCTGTCTCCGGGGTGATGGCCCGACGATAGTCTTCGAGATGGGTTTTGTTGGTGGTGCCGACCTCGACCAGTTTGACGTTGCCCGCCGCCATGATGTCGGGGATGCGGAAAGACCCACCGATTTCAATCAATTCGCCGCGCGAAACCAGCGCCTCTTTTCCCTTGGCCAGTGCTGTCAGTGCCAGGAGAACGGCACCGGCATTATTGTTGACGACGGTTGCCGCTTCGGCACCGGTCAGCCGGCAGATTAAATCTTCAACATGGCGGAAGCGTTTACCCCGTTCGCCTTTGTCGAGGTCAAACTCGAGATTCGAATAACCTCTCGATACGGCATCAATCGCCTCCAGGGCCGACTGGCAAAGCGGTGCCCGGCCAAGATTGGTATGCAACAAAGTTCCAGTGACGTTAATGACCTTTTTTAACGAAGGGGTCATCATCTGTTCAAGGTGGCCTGCCGCAGAGGTCGCAACGGCGTCGAGGCTGCAATCAGGGACCGACTGCGATTCGTCCAGGAGTTGTCGGCGTAGTGATTCGACCGCCCTTTGCGCCGCTTCGACCATCAGAATGTGTGGTGCCGATGATGCCGAAGCCTGCATGGCCGGTCTGTTGAGAATTTTATCGATTGCCGGGATCGTTTTGAGGAGGCTGCGTCGATCAGACATGATCACCTCCGGGAATGAATAATCTGGAAATTATTTGGAGCTGGAATCTTCGGCTTTTCGCATAAGAGCGTTGACCTTGCCGGCTGAAACAGCCATGACAATACCCTGGACGGCGCCGATCTCTTCTTTGCTGATGTTGTTTTCCCTGGCCACGCCAAGGTAATGCTCCATTCATGGCTCGCACCCAATCGCCATGGCGGTCGCCAGTCCGACAAGGATTGTTGTGCGTTTGTCGAGATTTGATTCGTCACGGACAGCATCGTAGAAGTTACAGAAAGCTTTATGCTGTTTCGATTGTAGCATAGTTGATCCTTTCTGTTTATGGCGGGAGCAGATGGGAATCGAACCCACCGGGGACGGGATACGCCCCCCATCGGTTTTGAAGACCGAGCGCGTCACCAGACTACGAACTACTCCCAGTGAAATAATATTCAAAAAACAGAATGTAGAAATTATCATTTCCGTCTTTTGATTGTCAATGATTATGAATCTCTTCTCATTGTATTCAATAAAAAACGGACTGCCCGTCTGGACAGCCCGTTTGAATCGATTCTGTATTTAAAATCAGAACAGGAACCTTAAAGCGGCATTGCCGTTGTGCATAACAAGATAATCAGGGTCAAGTGGTCCGAGGTTCGGTTCCACAACGCCGAGCAGCTTGTAGCCAACATCAAATTTAGTATTTTCACTCATGTTGAAGCTGAGGCCGAGGCCGAGCTGATAGGCCAGGGCGCCGTCCCTGTTGTCAGCAGATAGCGTGTCATCATCAAGCCGAATCTGGC
>JBFFPW010000254.1:0-3246 GCA_041573815.1 Desulfuromonadales bacterium | reverse complement strand
CGCGGGCCTAGAGACGGCTTCGAACTGACTCAGCCCAGGTGAATCGGCTCATTTGCAGGGCCTTCGTCAAAGCCGGCGAGCGGACTTGAACCGCTGACCCCTTCATTACGAGTGAAGTGCTCTACCAACTGAGCTAGGGCGGCAAAATGAAGTGGTTTTTTTTATCCTAACCGTGCAGTGATGTCAATCAGATTTCTCTATGAACAGGCCTTGTCGCAATCGGTCAAATCATCTTTTTACTTGATGCATAAGGCCATAATCACGATAGACTTTGTGAGTACGTCCTGACATGCTGGTTGTTGGGAAAATGATAGAAGCCTTTTACTTAAGGAGAGCAAACTGTGGGGATCGTCTCAATTGAACTCGTACCGCGTAGTGAAGAGTCATTGAACGTGGAGTTGACTCTGATTCGTGAAAAATTTCCAGCGATCGATACGATTAATATTCCGGATTTGCTGAATTTTGACTTGCGGAGCTGGACTGGCAGCCGTCTGGCACAAAAACAATTCCCTCATGTCATCCCGCACCTCAGGGCGATCGATTTTGATCTTGAAAAGGGTTTTCCTGACGCCGAAATATTTGCTGCTGGTGAATTTGAAAGTGTCCTGGTTATTACTGGGGACCCCCCGCAGGATATGTCACGGCGAACGTATCGTACCACGGCTCCGGAAATGATTAGCACTTTGAAGAGAATCAGGCCGCAGCTTAAGGTCTATGCCGGGATCGATCCTTACCGGTCCGGAGTTAAGACAGAGCTCGACTATGTCCGGCAGAAAATTGATGCCGGCGCCGACGGATTTTTCACCCAGCCATTTTTTGATTTGCGCCTGGTTGACATTTATAATGATCTTCTTGTTGGGCTCGAAGTTTTCTGGGGCGTCTGTCCGGTGACCAGTGAGCGCAGTCGCGATTACTGGGAGAACCTCAATAACGCTATCTTTCCACCCGATTTTGATCAATCGCTTGACTGGAATCGCCGCTTTGCCCGGCAGATGCTGGAATTTTGCGAGCGGACCGGCGGGAACCTGTACTTCATGCCGATCCGGACCGATCTTGTCGACTACCTGGACGGTATCCTCAATTAATCGAGAGGATCAAAGGCTTCTTTTGTTGCGTAACATAAGGGGCAAACCCAGTCGGCTGGTAACTCTTCAAAGCTGACTCCGGCGGCGATGTCATTCATCTCATCACCTTTTTCCGGATCGTAAATATAGCCACAGTTGGCACAGATATAACGCATGTCAGTCCTCCCTGGTTTAAAATGGTCAATACATTTAACGCTGAGACGCTGAGGGTAAAGAGAGACGCTAAGAATAATTTTCTGATTTGCGGATGTCCATTCTTTTACTCTGCGTCTTGTTCCTCACACTCTGCGTATTTGCGATGAAAAGATTCCATTCTTGCTAGAGATTTGAATTCTTCTTTTAGACAGCAAAATATTTTGCTTGCGGGTGGCAGGCGATAATCGCCGATGTACTCTGTTCGGGAACCATTTCCATATTCTCAGTCAATGAAACGCCAATCTTCTCAGGTTGCAGCAGCTTGAACAGTTCCTGATGCGCATCGAGGTCCGGGCAGGCCGGGTAACCGAACCCATAACGTGAGCCCTGATAACCCTGGGTCACGTAGCCCGTCGCGTCCTCGGGTTTCTCCTGTCCAATACCCACCTCCTGGCGCATGACCTCGTGCCAGTGCTCGGCCAGAGCATCGGTGACTTCAACACTGAACCCGTGCAGCATCAAATAGTCATGGTAGGAGTCGGCCTCGAATAGTGATCTGATCTCCTCGGCGATCTGTTCACCAATCGTCACAACAAAAAATGCGGCAACATCGCCGCCTTCTTCACGGCTACGGAAATAGTCGCTGATGCATAAATGTGGCGGTGATGCCTGACGTGGAAACTGGAAAGGAATTGTTTCACCATCCGCTTCGATCATCAGGGTGTCCCCTTCACTGTAGCAGGGGAAGTAACCGTAGGCCGCCTTGGGCTGGAGAAGGTTGTTTGCCAATGCCCGCTCCTTGAGTGATTGATAGAGGGGCTGGACTCTGTTCTGAATCAGCTCGTTATATTCATCGGCCGAAGAGGACGCTGTGCGTCTATAGCCCCAGCGGCCGCGGAACAGCGCCTGTTCGTTGACATAAGGGAACAGCAACGCCGGATCGATATCAACAACGTGGCGGACGCCGAGAAAGGGGGGGATGATTGCCGGGATACTTCGATCGATGGTCTGGTCCTTGCGGCCCGGGGCTCTTTTCTTGACCGCATCACGTTCTGTGAGTTGCGTTGACTGGATGTTACCTTCTTCAAAATCGCGGATTGCCTTGAGGCCGGCGAACGCATCGGCGCAATACACCACCGGTCCGTCATAGTTCGGTACGCAGGATTTGGCAACAAAGTCTGGTGTCAGGGCGGCACCACCCAGCAGGATCGGTGCTGTCAGCCCGGCATCACGATATTGCGGCAGGCTCTCCTGCATGACAATAGCGGATTTGACCAGAAGGCCACTCAGACCAATGATGTCGACCTGGTGTTCATGCGCTTTCTGGATAATGGTTTCAGCAGGCACCTTGATGCCAATATTAAATACCTTGTAACCGTTATTGGAGAGCAGGATGTCAACCAGGTTTTTGCCGATGTCATGGACATCTCCCTGCACGGTCGCCAGCAGAATCCGGGTCCCTTCATCCTGATCGCTCTTTTCCATATAAGGCTCTAGCCAGGCAACACTCGCTTTCATGACTTCGGCTGATTGCAGAACAAAGGGCAGCAGCAGCTCGCCCCGACCAAAAAGTTCACCGACATGCCGCATCGCCGGCACCAGGATCTGGTTGACAATATCGAGAGGGGGATTCTTTTCCATCAAGATTGTCAGTAAATCCTCGATGCCATCCTTCTCGCCCCGGAGAATTTTATGGTGCAGTTGTTCTTCGGCCAGCAGCTTATTCTCCTCTTCGCTGGATGTCTCCTCCTGGCGTTCAGCAAAATGGTCGAGGAACACCATCAGTGGTGTCTTCTCGGGGGCGGCCTGCCGATTGTGGATCAGGTCGAGGCAGTAAGTGCGGTCCTGTTCGCTGACCTGGGCCAGCGGTAAAATTTTCCCGGCGTCAATGATCGCTGCATCAAGTCCGTAATTGACGGCTTCGTGCAAAAACACCGAATTCAGAATTTTTCTGGCCGCCGGCGGCAGGCCGAAGGAAATATTACTCAACCCGAGCAGGGTGAAAACGCCGGGGAGTTCCTTCTTG
>JBFFPW010000253.1:0-3250 GCA_041573815.1 Desulfuromonadales bacterium | reverse complement strand
GCGTACGCATCAATTGCCAAGAGGGGCGATGTCATGCCTCTCGATGTCCGGGCCGACTATATTCAGCATCTGCTCGGTTATGTCGATATTGCTGCGCTGCAGCCGATCAAGGCAGTCGTCAATGCCGGTAATGGCTGTGCCGGGCCGATCATTGACCTGCTCGAAGGTCATCTGCCGTTTGAATTTATCAAGCAGTTCCACGAGCCGGATGGAACTTTCCCCAATGGTATTCCGAATCCGCTTCTCGAAGAGAACCGTCAGGCGACTGCTGAGGTGGTTCTCGGCAACAAGGCCGCAGTCGGTATTGCCTGGGATGGTGATTTTGACCGTTGTTTCTTCTTTGACGAGAATGCCCGCTTCATCGAGGGTTACTACATCGTTGGCTTGCTGGCTGAATCTCTGCTCAAGAGCAACCCGGGCGGCAAGATTGTACATGATCCGCGCCTGGTCTGGAATACCGTCGATATTGTCGAGCAGGCCGGTGGTGTGCCGGTCCAGTGCAAGTCGGGGCATGCCTTTATCAAGGAGATGATGCGGCAGGAAGATGCCGTTTACGGCGGCGAAATGAGCGCCCACCATTACTTCAGGGAATTCTCCTATTGTGACAGCGGCATGATCCCCTGGTTGCTGGTGCTGCAGTTGATGTCGCAAACCGGCAAGCCGCTTTCGGCGCTGGTTGATGAGTGTATCGCCAACTATCCGGCCAGTGGCGAGATCAATCGCAAGCTCGATGATGCTGATAAGGCCATGGCCAGGGTTTATGCGCAATATAGTGACCTTGCGCTCAGTGTGGATGAAACGGATGGTTACAGTTTCGAGTTCGCTGATTGGCGCTTTAATCTGCGCAAGTCAAATACCGAGCCGTTGGTGCGGTTAAATGTTGAGTCTCGTGGTGACTTTGAGCTGATGAAGGCCAAGACCGATGAAGTTTTACAATTGTTAACCTGATTCTCTTTGTTATCATTAAGTTGTTGCAAATTATATGAAATTAGAGTTTAATTATAGCGATTTATATTATAAAGTTTATTCTCTTTGAGGAGGTCCGTGGTGAAATTCCGTTTTTTCTGTTCCGTTTTCCTTTTTAGCGTCCTGTTTTTCGGGGTCAGTAGTTTGTCGCATGCGGCAATAAAACCCTATGCCCTGACTCTGACACCGCAGATCAGTGCCCATATTTTTGAGGGGAATGAAGGCGCTAAAAATGCTCCTGAGTTTGGCTTGGGGGTTGCGTATAACTTTACCGAGCATTGGGCTGCTGAATTGACCGGTTCCTATGTGAAAGTCGAAGAGCTTTCACCCGGCACCCAGGAATTCGATGTTGTTGCCGCCCGTCTTGATGCGCTCTATCATTTTCAACCGAAAGAGAAAATAGTTCCCTATTTCGCGATCGGTGTTGGTGGGCTGAGTGTTGAGCAGGATGTGACCTCGACCGCTCATTCGGATGAGGACTTCTCGGCCAATTACGGTTTCGGTATGAAGTTTTTCACGACTGACTGGCTGGCAATCCGTACCGATATTCGCCATTTCTTCCGGTTTGATGTTGAGGCATCCGGAACAAAACATAATAAAACCTACAATAACCTTTTGATTAGCCGGTTTTGCTTTTCAGATTGGCGGCGTCAAGCCGGTTTCCGGCATGGTTGTTGATGCTGACGACGATGGTATCGTCGATACACGCGATAAATGTCTGGATACGCCTCCAGGTTACCCGGTTGACGGCTCTGGCTGCCCGCTCGATAGTGATGGGGATGGTGTTGTTGATGCCGAAGATCTGTGCGTCAATACCGAAGCCGGAGTTGATGTCGACGCCAATGGCTGTCCGATTGTTGTTGAAGAAGTCGTCGTCGAGGATGCCGATGGCGACGGGGTTCTGGATGTTGACGACAAGTGCCCGAATACACCGGCTGAGATCCCGGTCAATAGTTATGGCTGCCCGAGTGACAGCGACGGGGATAATATTTTTGATATCGATGACGATTGCCCTGATACTCCGGCCGGAACAGCTGTCGGTCCGGATGGTTGTGGCCCGGATGAAGTCAACATCAAGCTGCGTTCTGAGGATGACGGAACCAAGGCAGAGGCTTTCCGTTCCGATCACCCGGAAGGTACCGACCTGGCCGCCCTGGCCGAAAAGGAGAGTATCGACCTGGATATTGCTTTTGCGCCGAACAGGTCGACTATCGATCCCAAATACAAGGCCGGCATGAAAGAGGCGGCCGCCTTTATTGCCGCTCATCCGGGAGCCCAAGTGGTTGTTGAAGGGCATACCGACAGTACTGGTAGCCGTTCGACCAACAAGAAGCTTTCCCAGAAACGTGCCGACACTGTGCGCTGGATCATGGTTCGTGACTATGGTGTTGACCCGAAGCGGATTACTGCAAAAGGGTTTGGCGAGTCAATGCCGATCGCCGATAACGAGACTCCGGCCGGTCGGGCCAAGAATCGTCGTGTCCTGATGAAGGTGGTTGGTAATTAAAGCGTCAGAGGAGTTCCATGAGTAAGATTCGTCTCGGAGATATGCTGTTAAAGGCAGGGGTTATTCACGAATTTCAGCTGAATTCAGCCCTCTCTTTTCAACGCCAGTTAGGTGGCCGTCTTGGTGCCTCCTTGATCCGTCTTGGCTATCTTGACGAAGATACGCTCCTTAATTTTCTTGCTGAACAGATGGATTTGAGCCGCATCGATCTTGATGCGGCTTCTATTCCTGATAATATTATTAAGCTCATTCCGGTCGACAAGGCGCTTGAATTCAGTGTTGTTCCGTTCGGTCTCAAGGAAGTTGGCGGTGTTAAGCAGCTTTTTGTCGCCATGAGCGATCCGACCAATCTGGTTGCGGTCGATGAGCTGAAATTTATCTCCGGTTACCAGATCCGGCCAGCTGTTGCTGCTGAAGATTCCGTTATCCGCTCGATTAAACGCTATTACGGTATTGATGTTCCGGGTGGAGATGCTCCAGCCGTCGCGGCAAGACCCGGGGGGAAGGCAAAAACACCCGCAGATGTTTCCGGCTTCGGCTTAACGACTGAAGAGAAGTTGAAGGAGCTGCTCAAGATCCTTGTCGAGAAGAAGATTCTTGATAAGGCTGATCTGGAGAGATTTAAAGGCTGATCCTGGTCTTCAGAAAAAATGTAGCTATACTAAACGGCGGTGATGATTCATCGCCGTTTTTAATTTAAGAGCGAATAGGACGCTGATTTACGCTGAAAAGACATGATTAATCCAAAGCTGGAGGGGGCAATGGAAGATAGGAAAT
>JBFFPW010000252.1:0-3257 GCA_041573815.1 Desulfuromonadales bacterium | reverse complement strand
CTCATGCGGTTGACAATGCTTCCTTGTTTTCTTTTCTGACTTTTTTATGCTAACCTTCGCCGCAATAATCACCATGCAACTTGAGGGTTATCTTTTGATGGAACCAGTCGCTTTTCAATTATTCATTCTGAAATGTGCTTTTGCCGGATACCTCGGCGCCACCGGCCTTTATCTGTCACACGCAATAGGGCGAAAACCGCTCTGGCTGAAATATGCTTTCAGTTTCTTCGTCATCGCATTTGCACTACACACCCTCTGCCTTATCCTGCGCTGGTATGCGGCTGGCTTCCTGCCGGTGACCAACCTCTTTTCAACCCAATTCTTCTTCAGTTGGTCTCTGGCACTGACCTATCTCTACTTTGAACTTCGTTACCGCATTCATGCTGCCGGTCTTTTTGTCGTTTTCCTGACATTAGTACTGCTCGGTTCGGCGCTGCCACGCGACCCGACCCTGCCGCCATTGATCCCGAGTCTCGACACACCACTGTTCACCTGGCACATCATTTTCTCTTTTACCGGTTACGCCCTGTTTGCCATGGCTTTCTCGCTCGGAGTGCTTTACCTGATACAGAAACGTCTCAACAGTGAGCTGTTACCTGACCTGACAACCATACGCAAACTGAATGAGGAAGCGATCTTTCTCGGTTTCTGTCTGTTTACTCTCTGCCTGGTGCTCGGCAGCATCTGGGCCCATATTGCCTGGGGATATTACTTTTCCTGGAATATCAAATCGGTCTGGTCGTCAATTGTCTGGCTCTTTTATGCCGGCATGTGTCACGCCAAATTCATTCGGCGCTGGCAAGGGACCGGCTATGCATGGCTGTCGATTGCCGGTTTTTTCGTTGTCCTGTTCACCTACCTCGGCATCGGCCTGCTGATGCAGAGCAACCATCCGCTGGAGTAAGATCATGTTAAAGTCGATCTGGCGGACATGCTGTTCCCTTAAACTGGCGATCATTCTTGCCTCTATAGCCACTTTGCTCGCCATGGGCGGGTCTCTGGTGATGCATTTCAATCCAGCGGTCTTTGCCGGACTTGACGCGTCTACCCTGGCTGAGTGGACGCAAAGATCCGGGAGGCCGAATCCTGGCCTGAGCTGGTGGCTTTATGCGACCGGCATCCTGATCATGCTACTCGCCCTCAACACCGTCTGTTGTTTCATCGATTGGCTTTTTGTCATTCGATCACGCTGGCGGAAAAGTGGTGAGTATTTGATCCATCTCGGTTTTGTGCTGGTTGTCATCGCTTATTTCTGGGCCTCTCTTGCCGGCGCCCGCAGTAACGACAATCCGGTTGTCGAAGGTCAAATGATCCCGCTTAAGGTAATGCCGGGGCATTACCTCAGACTGGACAAGTTTGAACCGGTTCTTAACGCACAGAGACGACCAATTGACATGCTGAATACCGTGTCGCTTCTCAAGGGGGATAAAGTCGTTGCCAGTGGTATTGTCAAAACCAATACTCCCCTCCAGCATGAAGGCCTGGTGATCACGCCAGCCTCCTTTGGTCGGCAGACTATCGGCTTTGAAGTTCTGGTCCCGAGCATGGGGAAAGGTTATCGCCTGATCACCGGAGATGCGATCCCCCTGAACAATGATCTGCGGGTGGTGGCTGACGCATTTTTCCCGGATGCCGCCGAGGCCGGCGGACAGGTGTTCAACCGTAGCAACGATGTGCGTGAGCCGGCCTACCTGATGCGCCTGCTTAAAAATGGCGAAGAGCAATGGCGCGGCTGGTATTTCCTGAGCGGCCCGCTACCGGAAGGACTACAGGGGATCGGCCTCCAGCTGGTCATCCGCAAACCGGTTTACCAGACGGTTTCCTACCTGACCATCAATCATGACCCCGGTGCGAAACTGGCGTTAGCCGGCGGCATCTGCATCTCTCTCGGAGTGTTTCTGGCTCTCTTTTCCTTTTACTACAAGCGCTCTCGTGGCGATCGGCCTGATATCATCTAAAGACTTCTGGAATACTGACACCGTTCAAAAGTCGCTGCTTAAATCTACACGGCAAAGCGCTATTCGTTTTCATCCGGCCCTGACTTTCATGCAAAAACCATTATTTCTGCTATATTTTTAGAACCTTGGACAATCAGGAGGGGTTCTATGCAGGTTGATCACCGCATTCTTGTCGTCGACAATAACAATGAGAGACGGCAGCAACTCCGCACACTTCTCGAAGCACGTAACTATGGCGTCATCGAAGCCGCCAATTGCGAAGATGCTATCGAGCTGTTAAGCCAGATGGATGTCTCTCTGGTTCTGACTGAAACTGAGTTGCCAACGATGAGTGGTCTGTTTCTGCTCCAAAAGGTTAAACAGCTTTACCCAAACCTGGAAGTCATCCTCATCACCAACAACGATTCATCATTCAATCTCCTGCAAGCGCTCCGCCTCGGAGCATATGATTATATTGTTCGACCGATCGATACCGGCGAAATTCTCGACAAAACCCTGGAAAGAGTATTTACCCACGTTGCCTTGCGCAACCAGAACCAGATGTTGCTCGGCGAACTGGAACAGCAGAACCACAATCTGCAACACTCACTGACCCTGATTAAACACCTCAACAGCTCAATTGAGAAAGTTGCCAGTGCAACAGACGTCAAGGAACTGTTTAAAACCCTGCTCACATCGACGCTGAAAACCATCAATGCCAAGCGTGGCTTTATTGCCCTGGTCGATCACCATAGTGGAAAACTTCGCCTGAAAGCGGGTACTGGCATTGCCCCGGCGCACTGCCGGCGTTACTCACGCGGGCTACCAAACGGACTGACAGCCCACCTGCTCAAAAAAGGCAAACCTGTTCTGGTGCCGGAGAAATTGCCATCGACCTATCATTCCCTTTCTATCGAAACAGAGTTACACGATCTTTACGAATTTCCCGGCCTGCTGGCAGCACCACTGCATTTCATGAAAAAAGAAGTCGGCATCATCGTCATCAGCGGCAACAACAATGGTGGGAAATTCAGTGAGCATGAAATACATTTCCTGATCCAACTTGCCCACCATGCCTGTGTTGCACTTGAAAAAGCTGGAGAGATCCATCTCTTAAGAAAAGACCTGAAACAACCTCACGCGGGAGTTTAGGCTCATCAGTTATTTTCATGTTTGCCGTATTTACTACTATTTTTTTATAAATTTCCATTTAAAGAGTACCTGTCACTCAAAACGGTCAATTCTCGAAACTCATTGATAAAAAAGTCCCGAATCAACACACGACAATTTGTTTGAAATTACTATTGGATAATTTCCTGT
>JBFFPW010000251.1:0-3260 GCA_041573815.1 Desulfuromonadales bacterium | reverse complement strand
TGCCGATGATGGCCAACGACTGGCTGCAGGAGAGCACGTTGGGCTCATTGCAGCGTGGTCTGTCGCCGCATGCTCCCTATACGGTCGGCCCGGAAACCCTGCAGAAGCTTGCCCGGATGGCCAGGAACTCACAAGTGCTGGCGACGATGCATGTCGCAGAATCAACTGAAGAGAGCGCCTTTCTCAAGGATGCTACCGGCACCATCGCCAACAAGCTTTATCCGACTGTTGGTTGGCAACCGCCGGCTCCACTGTCGATCGATTCCCTCGACTATCTTCAGATAACCGAAGCGCTGAGCCCCGGTAACCTGCTGGTGCACGGTGTGCAGTTCGATGCTGATGCGATCGGCAAGATCGCCAGATCAGGCAGCACGGTCGTTCTTTGTCCCCGTTCCAATGCCAAACTTGACGTCGGTCGGGCACCGGTCGAGTCGTATCTGTGTCAGGGGGTCAATCTGGCGCTCGGCACTGATAGTATGGCGAGTAACGATTCCATCTCCCTGTGGGATGAAATGGCCTTCGCCCGTGAGCACTATGGTTCGGTGCTGACTTCGATCCAGGTCCTCGCCATGGCAACCATCAATGGCGCCAGAGCCTTGCAGGTCGATGCTAAGCTTGGTTCGTTTGAACCTGACACGGCTGCCAGTTTTCAGGTTCTCAAGCCGCAGCAGCTTCCGGCCGTGGCAGAGGTCGCTGATTTTCTCTGCCAGGCTGAGCGGGGTGGGGAGGTTGCCCATCTCTATCTCGATAACAAGGATGTGCTGCTTTAAAGGCTTCTTTAACGCAGTACTTCGTACGCCGAGCAGGCAAGAGTTTTTATGGTTTTATGCCTAAACTCCCAAAACTTTCGTTCTGATTTTGGTTCTCTCTGCGGCGTGAGCCTGCGACTCCGCGTTGAATGTAATTTAAACTTCGCTTCAAAGCGTCTACTTTTGGTACGTGATGCAGATTTAGGTATCATTTTTAGTTGATAGTCTGTTCTGCCATAAATCGACTGTGATATAGTAAAAAAATGATTGAAGAAGTTGGATCTATCGTAGAGCTCAAAGGGAAAAACGTCGCTGTTGTTCTCTGCCAGAAGAGCAGTTTTTGTGAAAACTGTGCCGCTGAAGGGGTTTGTCATGTCGGGGATGACAACAGTTCGAAACTCGTCGAGGTGCACAATCACCTGGCCGCCGATATCGGTGATCGGGTCAAAATTGCCACGTCAACCAGGTCGTTTCTGCAATCGTCCTTCCTGCTGTACATCGTTCCGTTGATTTTCCTGGTCACCGGTGCGGTCATCGGCCAGTTTTTAGCGGAATTCCTCGATAATGGGCTCGACAGCAACGTTCTATCGGCTATCATGGGGTCAGCTTTTATGGCCGGTTCATTTGTAATCCTCAGAGTCACAACCCGAAGTTTAGCGAAAGAGGCTTATATGCCGCGGGTTGTCGCCATTCTTGATAACGACACGAGTTCCTAGTTGCCAGCTATCTGTCATCAGTATAGAATCGCAACCGGTCAACTGAATCCCGCAAACTGATTACTGGTTCTTATGAGTATTAAAATCATCGCCAACAATAAAAAAGCCTACCACGATTATCTTATCGATGAGACCTATGAGGCCGGACTGATTCTGACCGGCACCGAGATCAAATCGATCCGGGCCGGCAAGGTGAGTCTCAAGGAATCTTTCTGCAAGATCCGTGGCGGGGAGATCTTTATCGACAATATGAATATCAGCATCTATGAGCAGGGCAATCGCAATAATCATGATCCGGTTCGTCCGCGCAAACTGCTGTTGCACCGCGAAGAGATTGCCAAGCTCGGCAAGCGGGTTGATGAGCGGGGCTATACCCTGGTGGCGACCAAACTCTACCTCAAGGGGGGGCGGGCCAAGCTGGAGATCGGTGTTGGTAAAGGTAAGCAGCACCATGATAAACGCGAGACCCTGAAACGCCAACAGGCTGATCGGGAGTCGGCGCGGGCGATCCGTGACTTTAATCGCTAATTTGAAGTAAAATCGAGGAAGACAGTAAAAACCCCTGATTTGTGGGGTTTTTTTTATTTTTTTAGGGTTGTAGCGGAGGGCGGCATGCCGGGGGACTGTTGATTTTCCGTTATTGCCATCGCGTCTTTTTCGCCGTAGATAACCAAGGTCTGCGTACGCCAGATACTGAAGATCGAGAAGGTCTCAAGATCGGCATAGTAGACTTTACTTATGCCGTTATTGCGGGCGATATCGCCGATGGCATTGGTATTGATTTCGGTGTAGACCCCGAGATTGGTAAACGGGTCGCGGATACGGAACACTTTACTTTTACCGATGGCATCGCCGGCAGGCGTGTTGTCGAGGTCGGCGCTGTAAGGGACGGTGGTATTGGTATACAGGTAGCCGTTGACCGGATCCTGACCGAAGCGGCTACAGCCGCACAACAGTAGA
The DNA here is from genome assembly GCA_041573815.1 of Desulfuromonadales bacterium. Classification (GTDB taxonomy): domain Bacteria; phylum Desulfobacterota; class Desulfuromonadia; order Desulfuromonadales; family UBA2294; genus BM707. Next base: position 835 of record JBFFPW010000251.1, on the reverse strand, counting down.
GTTGTGGTCAGCAGGGCCAGGAAGATAGAGCGCAGTTCGATCATCTTCAATCCCCGTCAACGATGATAGTGCGCCGCATGTAGAGGCCGAACAGGACCGTGTAATACTCGACGTCAGAGTGCTTGAGAACGCTGATCTCACCGTTTTTGGCCGCGGCTGCGTAGCTGGCATCACCCCAGGCGAACAGCCAGAGAACGCTATAGTTGCTCGCCTGGCCAATTTTACTGCCGAGTGTCGTTTCGTCGAGGTTGTTATCATACGGGGAACGGGTATTGACGTAGGCACAGCCTGTCAATGCGGAAATCAGTAAAAGTGAACAGATGAAGAGAGTGATATTACGCATAAATGATCCTTTTCTGGAGGGGATGACTTAAAAATTAATATACCGCATTTTCAACATAAGACACAAATCAGGCTTGGAATGGTTTGTTACCTATGCGAGAATAGAGTTAGATCTTTAACAATTTGGGGGTGCACTGGTTTCGACGGGGATTGGAAGCGCTTGTTGCATGCCGGAGTGGGCCGGCTCCGTTAAAAAGCCCAACAACGTATAAACGCCGACAACGACGTACAATACGCACTGGCTGCTTAACTAAGCAACCTCGTCTCATGACTTATCGCCCGTGTAGGGCATGAGACGCTAAGAAGCGGGCTAGTTTCACTGTTTGTCTGTGGCAGTGTTGCGAAACTTTAGCAGACTCCCCTGTAAGGAATCCTGTTCGTGGGAGTCCATATGGGTTAAGCAATACACGAACTATGCATGTAGACGCTTGACGTGAAAGATTTTCGGACGCGGGTTCGATTCCCGCCACCTCCACCAATTGAAGTAGAAAGG
>JBFFPW010000250.1:0-3277 GCA_041573815.1 Desulfuromonadales bacterium | reverse complement strand
GGGTGGCAGAGCCGCAAAGTGGACCAGTGGCGAAAATGAGAGGGGTTTTCGGATGAAACGGATCAAGCTGATGGAAGTCGCGCATTAGGCGGACTCCGAGACCGCGTCCACCAAGGTAGTTGTGCAGCAGTTCCTGGCTAATCGGTTCGGGTCGCGTTGTATCAGTACTTAAGTTGATGTGGAGAGCCTGGCCATGCCAGCCGAACATCAGTTGTTCTCCGACTCGGTGGTGACTTTGGCAACGAGGACACGTGACTCAAGTCTGGCCAATAGCGGTTCTATGGTCGACTTGTAGGCGGTCAGGTTGGTCGGAGAAATTGGTTTGGCCGACTTGGCTTTGACCCTGGAAGGGTTGACCGGGCTGCCGTGTTTGTACATACGGAAGCAGAGGTGCGGTCCGGTTGCCAGTCCGGTGCTGCCGACGTATCCAATAACCTGGCCCTGGGCGATTTTCTTGCCTTTTTTCATACCGCGGGCAAAGCTGTTCATGTGCAGGTATAGCGTCTGGTAGGTTCCGTTGTGGCGGATTTTTATATGGCGCCCGTTGTTGCGATCTTTGGCGATCTTGATGATCGTTCCGTCACCTACAGCCTTGATCGGAGTGCCGGTCGGCGCGGCATAGTCAATGGCCGGGTGAGCTTTCCATGTTTTGGTGATCGGGTGGTAGCGACGCATGGTGAAACCGGAGGAGATGCGCGAGAAGGAGAGAGGGGCTTTCAGGAACAGCTTACGTACGCTGTCGCCGTTCTCATCATAATAACCACCACTGCTCTCACCATCTTTGTAATGAAAAGCGCGATAACTTTCGCCCTGGTTGTTGAATTCTGCCGCCAGGATTCGGCCGTAGCCAGCCGGGACGCCGTCTCGGAACCGTTTTTCGACCACAGCCTGAAAAGAATCGCCTTGGCGGATATCGAGGATGAAATCAATGTCCCAGGCAAAAATGTCAGCCAGGTTCATCGCCAGTTCAGGCTGTTCACCGGATGCCGTTACCGCCTCAAACAGGCTGGTGTCGATTGTCCCACGAACCAGTTCACTTTTGACCGTATAGTCGATCGGCTGTATTTTGACGTCGAAATCTTCGGTGCCGCGAACAATAATGAGCTGTTCGTCACGGTTAATATCGTATTCAAACCGGTCAAATTCGCCTTCGGTCAGGCAGATTTTGTATGGTTGTCCGGCGCAGATGCGGGTCAGTGGGAAGATCGTGCGACTTTTGCGGCTCAGGTCGTCGATCTCTTTCAGTGTCAGGTATTCATCAAGCAGGATGCTGATCGATTCGCCGCTGGCAACGGAACCTTCGATGAATTCACGGCGAATCTCAGGGATGACTTTTTCCGGCTCGGTCCGGGCTTCGGTGTCAGGGGTGACTTCGGAAAATATAAAAGGTAAAATCAGGGCGACAGCAATAATTGAAGCAAAACAGACTGGCAGGCGGGACTTCACTTTTCGGCCCAGGTGCGAACCGCTTCCCTTGGGTGGATGATAATCAAATTGCATTACAAATTATACCTCTGATGCCACTTTAACGATGAAGTTTATGCTTACAATTATAGTATAATTATAGTGAACTTAATGTTAATTCTGCTAACAATAGCATAAATTTGAAAAATATGTCCAGTTTTAAAAAAATGTTATGACTTGCCAGCACTGAACCGTTCGCGGTAAGTAGATAAACGCCGAACGGCGCTCATCGATAACACAGGGGAGAAGTTATGGTCAATAGTGAAAGAATAACCGCTGAATTTATGCGTCAAGCTGCAATTTCGAGCCCGTCGCTCAAGGAGTCAGCGATGGCTCAGTACCTTGAGGAACGTTTCCGTGCTCTTGGCGCTGAAGTTCTTTTTGATAATGCTGCGGGAAAGGTCGGTGGTGAAGTTGGTAATCTCGTTGCCCGTTTCCCCGGGACCAAAAAAGGGGAACCGTTTCTTTTCTCTGTTCATATGGACACCGTTATCCCGTGTGAACATGTTGAGCCTGTCTTGGTCGATGGTGTCATAAGGTCAGCTGGTGAAACTGTCCTTGGTGCTGATGACAAGGCCGGGGTTGCTGAGTTAATCGAAGCGCTTGAGGTCGTCCGTGAAGAGAGTATTGATCATGTGCCTATAGAGGTTGTGGTGACTGTCGGGGAGGAGATTGGACTGGTCGGTGCGAAAGCTCTCGACTATTCTCTGGTGACAGCGCGATATGGCATTGCCCTGGACACTCCCGGCGTTGACTGGGTGGTCCGACGTGCCCCTGGTGCGAACCGAATGGTGATAGAGGTGACCGGCAAGGCCGCACATGCCGGGGTTGCCCCGGAAAACGGCTTATCGGCCATCAGGGTTGCTGGCGTTGCTTTGTCGAAAATGAACGTCGGTCGTATCGATTTTGAAACAACCGCCAATATCGGCACGGTCAATGGTGGTCTGGCGACAAACATTGTTGCCGAAAGTGTTCTTCTGACCGGTGAAGCAAGAAGCCATGATGCCGAAAAGCTTGCGGCCCAGACCGAGCACATGCTTGACTGCTTTAACCGGGCCGCCGAAGAGCTCGAGGTTGAAATTGCTGGCCAGAAAGTAAGGGCGCAGGTTGTTTGCACGGTCAAACCTGATTTCCCGAGGATGTCGGTTCCGGAAGATGCGGCAATTGTAGATTTGGTCCAGTGGGCTGCAGCGAATATTGGTCGTGAAATGAAGGATCGACTTGGTGGTGGCGGCAGTGATGCCAATATTTTCAATGAACATGGCATTGAAATGGTAATTATCGGAACCGGGATGCAGAATGTTCATTCGACTGATGAAGAGGTTGCTGTTGCCGATCTGGTCAAGGTTGCGGAATTTCTCGTGGAAGTCATTCGCCTTGCCTAATTATTGTTAGTTATGTATAAATAATAATAAGAAGTTTTATTTAAGCATACCTTGGTTTTATTAAGTTGCTATTTAACTATACTTATATTCTTGTTATGTTTATTTTGTTTTTCAATTCTGCGTTCGCATTGGTTAACATCTCCTCGCTGGAAACGATAGAATCGACTTTCAGACTGTTTTCGGCAAGATGTCTTTTGGCCGCGGCACAGATCTCAGCCCTGGTGATGTTGAGAATCTGCTGGCGAAGCTGCTGGCGTTTTTCCAGGGTCAGACCTTGCCGGTTGTTGGCAAATTCATGAATACCGCGGCTGCCGGGCGACAGTGGTCGATCAAGATCTGCAAAGACCGACAACTGTGCTTCCTTGATCGCTTCATCGTTAAAGGCACCACGGGTTGCCCAGTCAATGGCATCGTCATAAACGCTGAGG
>JBFFPW010000249.1:0-3291 GCA_041573815.1 Desulfuromonadales bacterium | reverse complement strand
GTTTGTCGAAACGTACTGAAAGGCGGGTTCGATAAGTATACCGTAATTTCAAACACGTCAAAAGGCTGCCGGGCATGTGCTCGGCAGCCTTTTTATTGTGCAGACACCAAGGCAGTAAAATCACGCCAGAGTACGGCCGCAACCGGGCCAACAGGCGAATCAAGTTTTCTGGCAACACGAATCTCGATATCAATCGAGGTCTGGTAATTTCGAATATTGAGCGGAACCAGCTTTCCTTCCTGCAACTCCTGGCTGATCAGATGGTTCTGTAATCGTCCCCAGCCCATACCGGCCAACAAAATCTCTTTCTTGGTATAGTGATCATTAACCAGCCAATGACGCCCCTCCTCCAGCACACCGATCTTCTTTTGGGTCGGTTTACGGCTGCTGTCCTTGACAACCACCTGAACTTCGCTCTTGAGAGCATCGTAATCGAGATTAGCATGACCTTTGGCAGCAACGAACCGGGGAGCCGCAACTGCCGTCATTGTTTCATGCAACAAAGTGAAGGATTCCAGCTCCGTGTCCTCTTCGAACCAGGGGGAAACTGCAATATCGGCATCTCCCTGCTTAAGCCTCTCCAGCGCCCCCCAGATACTCTCGGCCATCAAATTGATCTGGGTTTGTGGAAACTGCTGTTCGATCTTTTGCAGCACTTTCAGGATGTAGGGCATCGGGCAACTTGCTTCAACAGCGATATTCAGTTCTGGTTCATAACCGGTCGAAAGATGAGTTGCCAGCTGTTCAATATCTGCCGCTTGTTTCAGTAGACTTTTTGCCTGCTGACAGATTTTCTCACCCGCCGGAGTCAAGCGAGCGCGATACTGATCACGCGACAACAGTTGTACATTGAGTTCATCCTCCAGTTTGCGGATGGCGACACTCACGGTAGGCTGGGTTCGGAACAGAGCCTGCGCCGCCGACAACACCGAACCGGTCTCGGCAATTTTCACCAGCATATGCAGTTGGTCCAAAGTCATAAGGTTCCTCCAGGTTCGTTTCCGTACACCTCCCAGAAACAATAGCTTATTTCTATATAAAGTATCAATTAAATATATTTTCTATTTATATTCCAGGCTGGTAATGTTGAACATGCTTTTAAGAACAACACACTTTAAGGAGGTTCAAATGTTCAAAAAAACTCTCGGCATCATTTTCGCTCTGCTTTTCACTTTAGCGGTAAGCGCTGCATCCGCGGCAACCTATACGGTTGATAACGTTCATTCCCAGGTTCACTTCAAGGTCGCCCACCTGGTCATCTCGACCGTACGTGGAGAATTTACTGACTATTCGGCGACTATCGACGCCGACCCGGCATCAAAAACCCTCAACAGCGTTCAGGCGGTTGTCAAAACCGCATCCATCGATACCCGGAACCAGAAAAGAGATGATCATCTGCGCAGTGCCGATTTTTTCGACGCCAGCAATCATCCAGAGATGACCTTTAAGAGCACCAAGGTCGTTGGCAATGGTGATGACATTACTGTTTACGGGGATCTGACGATCCGCGGCAACACACGAAACGTCAAATTACATGGCAAGTTCAATGGTGAAGTCAAGGATCCTTGGGGCAATACAAAGGCTGGATTTGAAGCCACAGGCAAGATTAACCGTCAGGACTTTGGTCTTTCCTGGAACAAGGCTCTTGATACCGGTGGCCTGGTCGTCGGTGATGAAGTTGAAATCGGGCTTGAAATAGAAGCGGCCAGGGCTCAATAGCATCATTCCCGCGCATCTGGAGATGACCTATGCTGGTAAACGGCAAATGGACAACTGACTGGCATCCGATACAGAAGAAGGATAAGGCGGGGCGATTTCTCCGCCAACCCTCGTCAGTTCGAAACTGGGTCACTCCGGATGGGCGTCGCGGGCCGACCGGAGAAGATGGATTTGCCGCTGAGTCCGGCCGCTATCATCTCTACGTTGCTTTGATCTGCCCATGGGCCTGCCGAACCCTGATAGTGCGAAAACTGCTCGGCCTCGAACATGCGATATCGGTTTCCATCGTTTCACCGATCATGACCGAACAGGGTTGGCAATTTGGCCATTACGAGCGGGCGACAGTCGACCATCTGCACGACGCAAACTACCTGCATGAGATCTATACCAGGCATGACCAGAATTACAGCGGACGCGCCACTGTGCCGGTCCTCTGGGACAAAAAACAGGACTGTATGGTCAGCAATGAATCGGCCGATATCATCCGGATGTTCAATTCAGCTTTTGGCAATTATACAAATAAAAAGCATGATCTCTCCCCCCCGGCACTGCAGAAGAGAATCGATCACCTCAACGAGTACTACTATGAAAACCTCAACAACGGTGTTTACCGAGCTGGATTTGCCACCAGTCAGACCGCCTACGATGATGCCTATGACCATGTTTTCGCCGCTCTCGATCATCTGGAAGAGACACTGGAAACTGGCAAACCATTTATCCTTGGAGAACAGTTAACGGAAACTGACATCCGTCTGTTTGTGACCCTGATCCGCTTCGATGTCGCATATTACGGTATTTTCAAATGCAACAAAAAACAGATTAACGACTACCCGGCCATATCGAACTACCTGCAGCGGCTCTATGAGCTGCCCGGCATCAGTGAAACCGTTGACTTCAACCATATAAAAACAGGCTATTATTCCCTGCGGAGTTTAAATCCGAACGGCATCGTCCCGAAAGGGCCGGATCTCGAAATGGTCGCCTGAAATCCGTGACAAGCCTGGCTGGTGACAAAAAAAGAGAGCGGATTGTTATCCGCTCTCTTTTTCTTATTAAAATGTATCAGATACGAACCGTCAAACCCCGTAGGTATTGAAAATTTCCTTGCGGACCGGGCAATTGCAATATTTGCTCTCGCCAAAAGACTTCAGGTAGGAACAATAAAAGTCGTTATCACATTCAATAAACATAACCTTATCATCTACGCATTGCTTAACCCGACAGATCTCTTCACCGTCGTTCTGCAGGCAGGAAAAGCGCTTCCGGCAGAGAGTGGCCTGTTCAATTATTTTCTTGTCGATCTTGAATAACATCTATCACCCTTATAAAAACCTCAGACGACCGTACAGGATTGAACACAGAGCAAACAACATAATTCTCATTCATTATAATACGATAAAGGTCATTACTCCGTTCTCAACTTGTAACCAACACCGTGAACAGTCAGTAAAGAATCGGGTGTCGCCGGGTCGGCTTCAATTTTCTTGCGTAGCTGGGCTATATGCTGGTCGAGGGTCCGCGTCGTGCCAAAGTAATCGACCCCCCAGGCAGCGTTAAGCAGATCATTGCGCG
>JBFFPW010000248.1:0-3293 GCA_041573815.1 Desulfuromonadales bacterium | reverse complement strand
CGCTATAAACTGGAAAAGTACGAACTCGAATAGATCTATCCGGGTCAGATGGCGAAAGGTTGATAAAGCGGCTGAATTCAGCCGCTTTTATTTTTGCCTGAGTCATATGTAAATAGAGGAAGATTATTTTTAACACAATAAAAACAGGAAGTTGCGTTTACCTGCGAAAGTTGGCATCCGCTTTGCTCTTTAGGGCACCTGGTTTCAGAAACAGACATCAACAAACACATATTACCGACCCGATTCCCCGATCGGGTCATGCTTGCCCCGTTCCAACCTCCTCCGGAACGGGGTATTTTTTATTCAAGGTCTGTTTTAAAGGGAAAGGGCCAAACGGTCAGGAAAGGTTGTGACTGGTTGGTTTTTAACCTTTATCCTTTAGTCTTTATCCTTTATCCTGCACTGAATCGGTGCTAAATAATACTTCGATTGTTTGATGATTCCCCGAGTTGTAATGTGTGACCTGGTGATTTGATGAATTTACGCAAGCGGATTGAAATAGAAGGTGTTGTCCAGGGGGTCGGTTTCCGGCCCTTTGTTTACAATATGGCCCTGCATTGGCAGGTTTCCGGCTATGTTTTGAACGATGGCCGGGGGGTGGTCATCGAGGTTGAAGGACCTTTCGAAAAACTGGCCAGTTTCCTCTGGAGTGTCCGCTCGGACATCCCGCCGCTTGCCTCTATATCGCGCTTTGATATCTCGGATATCGACCCGGTCGGCGATGCCGAATTTATTATTCGTCAAAGCGAAGGCGGGGAGCAATCGACCGCGCAAATATCACCCGATACTTTTGTCTGTGACGATTGCCTGCAGGAGCTTTTTGATCCCTCTGATCGTCGCCACAATTATCCTTTTATCAATTGCACCAATTGCGGCCCGCGATACACCATTGTCACCGGAATACCTTATGATCGGTCGAACACAACCATGACTGATTTCCCGATGTGTCCGACCTGCCAGTCTGAGTATGACGATCCGACTTCGCGGCGGTTTCACGCGCAGCCAAACGCCTGCCCTGAGTGCGGTCCGCAGGTGATGTTGCACGATGCCGCAGGCGCTGCCGTCGAATGCAGTGACCCGGTGCTAAAAGCTGTAGAACTGCTCAAGAAGGGGAACATTGTTGCCATCAAGGGGCTGGGTGGCTATCACCTGGCGGTTGATGCTGAAAACGACGCCGCCGTTAAAAAGCTGCGGCAACGTAAAGTCAGGGATGAAAAACCGTTTGCCCTGATGTCCTACTCGACTGAGCAGGTCCTTGAATATACCCGGGCCGACAGTGACGAAATTAAACTGCTGGCCGGAGTTGAACGTCCGATCGTTTTGCTGCGGCAGAAAGACGTCAACAGTATCTCGGAAAGGGTTGCCCCGCGTAACCGCTATTTCGGAGTCATGTTGCCCTACACGCCGTTGCATTATCTTCTGCTGAAAGACAACTTTCAGGCGCTGGTTATGACCAGCGGCAATATCTCCGATGAGCCGATTGCCTTTGAAGATGATGAGGCCAGCCAGAGATTGCAGCAGATCGCCGATTACTTCCTGGTGCACAATCGCCGAATACAGACCCGCACCGATGATTCGATTGCCCGGATTATGAATGGCAAGGCAATGATGCTCAGACGCTCGCGCGGTTATGTCCCGCGGGCTCTTTTCCTTCCGCAGGCGATGCCGCAGATTCTGGCGACCGGCGCCGAGCTGAAAAGCACCATTTGCCTGACAACTGGAGATCGGGCTTATCTGAGCCAGCATATCGGTGATTTAAAAAACACCGAGGTCTACGAATCCTTCTGCCGCTCTATCGGCCAGCTGGAAGAGATCCTCGACGTCAGGCCAACGGCAATCGCCCACGATCTGCATCCCGATTTTTTTTCGACCCGCTACGCTGAAGAACGTTCCGGAGTTGAACGCATCCCGGTACAGCACCATCATGCTCACCTGGCCAGTTGCCTGGCAGAAAACAATCATACCGGTGACGCCATCGGCATGATCTTCGATGGTCTCGGCTACGGTATCGATGGCAACATCTGGGGGGGGGAGTTTCTGGTCGGCGGCTTTAAGAGTTTCAAGCGTCTGGGGCATTTTTCGCATATTCCGATGCCGGGAGGCGACGCGGCGGTCAAAGAACCTTTCCGGATGGCCTTGAGTTATCTCTTCCGGGTCTATGGTGATGACCTTCCAGACCTGCCACTGGTGAAAGCCATTCCCAAAAAGGAACTTAAACTGTTTCGGCAGATGATAGAGAAGGGGCTGAATTCACCGCTGACTTCAAGTTGTGGACGTCTGTTTGACGGTGTCGCGGCGCTGGTCGGTTTGCGTGGAACGGTGACCTATGAAGGCCAGGCGGCTCTTGAACTTGAGCAGATTGCCGATCCTATGGCTGATGGCTGTTATTCCTTCAATCTGGTCAAGGACGAGGGTGGTTTCTGTCTCTGTTATGAATCGCTGATATCGGCCATCGTCGATGATCTGCTTGCCGGCGAGCCGGTTGCCAGTATCAGCGGCCGCTTCCACAATACCCTGGCCAATGTTGTGCTGTCGGTCACCCGGCGGATCTGGAATATGACCGGACTGGAAACGGTGGCGCTTTCCGGCGGTGTGTTCCAAAATCGCATGCTGACGGAAAAAGTTGTTCAATCTTTACAGGATGATGGTTTTACGGTTCTGACCCACTCGCGGGTGCCGCCCAATGATGGCGGCCTGGCGCTCGGTCAGGCGGTTATCGCCGCTCATCAACTCGGGTAAACAGTTTGTCTGATTCTCCTTACAAATTAGCCGATCTCGGCTGGTCGCATTTTTTCCAGCAGCAGCTCAGCCTCGAAGAGCTGGACAGCTGTATTCCGGCCCGGGTTTTTGCCCTGCATGGCCAGATCATTGACATTATCAGCCAATACGGACGTGAGCAGGTGACGTTCCCCGGCAACTGGAAACACGAAGATCCGGAAAACCTGCCGACCGTTGGTGACTGGGTGCTGGTCGATGCCGATTCCAGGCAGCCGTTGCGCTTGCTTGAGCGCAAGAGTCTCTTCAAACGCATGGCTTCCGGTCGCGATGCTAAAATTCAGCTGCTCTCTGCCAATGTCGATACGCTCTTTATCGTCACTTCCTTCAATCAGGATTTCAATCTTTCCCGCCTGGAACGTTATCTGGCTCTGGCTCTTGATTCCGGCGTTGAACCGGTTCTCGTTTTGACCAAAATTGACCTGGCCGACGAGATTGAACTTTTTATGGAACAGGCGACAACCCTCCGTCCGGGGCTGGTTGTTGAAACGGTCAATTCCCGCGATGCTCAGTCGGTT
>JBFFPW010000247.1:0-3307 GCA_041573815.1 Desulfuromonadales bacterium | reverse complement strand
TCACCATGATGGTTGTTGCCGGCAGCCGTATCCGTTACCTGTTTGGGCTGGCGATACTGGCGATGCCTGCCCTGTATTTTCTTGTCATGACTGTCGACTACCGGCGCCGGCGCATCTTGGCCTTTCTCAACCCCTGGGATGATCCGACAAACAGCGGTTTTCAGATTATTCAGAGCTGGATCGCTTTTGGCAGTGGCGGCGTTGTTGGCAAGGGGCTCGGCGAAAGCAAGCAGAAACTGTTTTATCTGCCTGAAGCCCACACGGATTTTATTTTCTCGGTTATCGGCGAAGAACTCGGTTTTGTCGGCGTGTTTGTCGTCACGGCCATGTTCCTGGTGCTGATCGTTCGCGGAATCCGCACGACGCTGCATGCACCGGACATGTTTGGCCGTAATCTGGCTTTTGGCATCACACTGTTGCTGGGTCTTGAGGCGTTTGTCAATATTGCCGTCGTGCTCGGCATGTTGCCCACGAAAGGGCTTGCCCTGCCGTTTCTTTCATACGGTGGGACAAGCCTGTTAACGACACTGTTCGCTGTAGGGGTCTTGCTCAATATCTCGAGCCAGATTCCGGGAGAAGTGCGCTGATGCGGATGCTTCTGGCCGGTGGTGGAACCGGTGGTCATCTCTTCCCGGCGGTTGCTCTGGCCGAGAGGTTAATGCTCGAAGAGAGCGATGCTGAGATTCTGTTCGTCGGCACAGAACGGGGGATTGAGGCCCGGCTGCTACCGGAACTCGGCTGGCCGTTAGAAATCGTTGATATTAAAGGATTCAGTGGTAAGGGGCTCCTGGCGAAGTTTGAGGTTATGACGAAACTGATCAAAAGCATCAAGCAGGGCATTGCCATCCTGAAGCAGTTCACGCCCGATATCGTTGTCGGTGTCGGTGGCTACGCTTCGGCGCCAATGGTCATTGCCGCCAGGTTTAAAGGTGTGCCGATCGTGTTGCATGAACAAAATGCCATTCCGGGCTTGACCAATCGGATGCTCGGCCGATGGGCGAAAAAAGTCTGTGTCAGCTTTGACCAGACCGGCAACGCTTTTGCGAATGCCGTAGTGACCGGCAACCCGCTCAGGGGCGAATTGGAACAATGTCCGGAAACTGAAACAGAGAAAATGACCTTGCTGGTTTTTGGTGGTTCACGCGGTGCCCGGGCCATCAATGAAGCTGTTTGTGATGCTCTGGCCAATCTGAACGACTGGAATGGAAAACTTGAAATTATTCATCAGACCGGTGAAGAGGATTTTGCCAAGGTCGAAAGGCAATATATAGAAGCCGGATGGACGAATTCCGAGATTACACCCTTTATCAACGATATGGCCTCGGTCTATCGTCAGGCCAGCCTGATCGTCTGTCGTGCCGGAGCAACAACGATTGCCGAACTGACGGCCTGTGGTCGGCCGGCCATTCTGATTCCATACCCGCATGCGGCCAACGATCACCAGCGGGCCAATGCTGAAGCGCTGGCTGTTAAAGGTGCCGCGTTAATGATGGATCAGAAGGACGTCGATGGAGCGAAACTTGCGGCGGTCATTGGTGGCTTGCTGAAAGCGCCGGAAGAGTTGAAGAGCATGGGCCGAGTTGCCCGCAGCCTTGGTAAAAAAGGTGCCGCCGAGCAGATTGTCGCAATCTGCCGGCAGATCATCAGCCAGGAGAAAGCGGCCTGATTATGTATGGAAAGATCAAGAAAATTCATTTTGTCGGCATTGGCGGTATCGGTATGAGCGGTATTGCCGAGGTTCTGCTCAACCTTGATTACCAGGTGTCCGGTTCGGATCTGGCCAAGTCGGAGACGACCGAACGGCTCGAATCGCTCGGTGCAACTGTCGCCCTGGGTCATAGTGAAGAGAATCTGCAGGATGTTGATGTTGTTGTCACATCGACGGCGGTTCGCTCTGACAACCCGGAAGTGGTGACAGCACACAAGTTGATGATTCCGGTCATTCCCCGAGCCGAAATGCTGGCCGAGTTGATGCGGATGAAGTACGGCATCGCTATTGCCGGGACCCATGGCAAAACAACAACGACCAGCATGGTTGCGACCATGCTCTCGCATGGCGGCATCGACCCGACGGCTGTCATTGGTGGTCGCCTTGACTCCCTCGGCTCAAACGCCAAACTGGGTCAGGGGAAATTCCTGGTCGCTGAAGCCGATGAGTCAGACGGTTCCTTCATGAAGCTGTCACCGACGATCGCCGTTGTTACCAATATTGATGCGGACCATCTTGATTACTACAGCGACCTTAATGAGATCCGCGATACGTTTGTTGAGTTTATTAACAAGGTGCCGTTCTACGGCGTGACGGTCCTGTGCCTCGATGATGAAAACATCCAGGCGTGTATGCCGCAGGTCAAGAAACGTGTTGTGACCTACGGCATGACCAGTCAGGCCGATTTTATGGCAGCTGACATTGTCCACGATGGGGAAATGACATCATTCAACGTCCACTACAGTGGTGAAAATCTTGGTCAGATCAAACTGCACATGCCGGGACGCCACAATGTTCTGAACGCACTGGCAGCTGTTGCCGTCGGTATGGAACTCGAACTGCCATTCTCGGTGATTGCCGAAGGATTGAATGGCTTCAGCGGAGTGCAGCGACGCTTTCAGGTCAAATTCAATCGTAATGACATTATGGTGGTCGATGATTACGGGCATCACCCGGTGGAAATCAAGGCAACCCTCTCTGCGGCCCGCAGTGGCTGGGACAAGCGGGTCATTGCCGTGTTTCAGCCGCATCGTTACAGCCGGACCCAGGCGCTGTTTGAGGACTTTTTGACGGCATTCTACCAGGCTGACAAGCTCGTGGTTATGGATGTTTATGCCGCCAGTGAGGAGCCGATTCCGGGTGTTGAAGCGAAAGATTTGAGCGCTGGCATCACCGAGCATGGTCATAAGGATGTCTCCTATATTGCCGATAAAAATGCCGTCGTGCAGCATCTGCTGGAAACAATTCAGCCGGGAGATATGGTGATTACTCTCGGCGCCGGCAATGTCTGGCAGGTCGGTGAAGAGCTCATCAGGGAATTGGACAAGGAATAGCTTGCGATGATGACACGAAAAGAACTGAAAAATAAAAAGATCGGCGTTCTGATGGGCGGGCTCTCGGCTGAACGTGAAGTCTCTATGCGGACCGGTCAGGCAATCAGTCAGGCACTCCAGGCCACCGGTTACCAGGTTGTTGATGTCGATGTCAGCCGTGACCTTCCCCGGCAACTGGTTGATGCTCAGGTCGATGTCGCCTTTATCGCCCTGCATGGCCGCGGTGGTGAGGACGGCACGGTTCAGGGTCTGCTTGAGATCATGG